>JAHFQQ010000119.1:0-6659 GCA_023259235.1 Polaromonas sp.
AAGCGCCTGCAAAACGGTCTGCCGCCTTCTCAGCGTCTTTTTCGGCCCACTCACCCTTGAGTTGCAGTACCAGGTGCGCCAGCTCGTGCGCCAGCGTAAAGCGTTGCCGCTCGCCGTTGTGGTTTTTGTTGACCACAATCACCGCGACAGGATGCTGCCCGTCGCGCCTGGCAAACGCCTTGGACCCAGACACCGTCAGTGGCAAATCGAGCGCGATCACCTTGATGCCGTTGTCCTCCAGCAGCTCCGCCATCGCGGGTATCGGGTCAATACCAATCTTCCACAAGCGGCGCAAGGCATCCGCTGCTGCTTCGGCATCTTCCGTTGAACTGATCGAAAATTCCTTGGCCGTGGGCGCGGTCCAATCCAGAAGCGCGTCAGGCAACAGTTCTTCAACCTCCAGATAGCGCTCCAGGTGGTCAATGATGACGGCTTCCACCGCCTTTTCTTCCCGCGCACCGGCGGCAGGCTCTTTGCGAAAGTCAACGCCCGACAGTGCAATGTCTCGGTTGCTGAGCAGATATTCAGGCGACACTTTGAGTGCCCGCGCCAGCGCCAGCAGCACGTCCGAGCCCGGCATCATCAGGTTGTTCTCATATTTGCCAATGGCCTGCGCCGACACGGTGTTGTGAATGGCATCTTCCATCGCACGCAGCGACAAACCGGCCGCTTCGCGCGCCAGTTTTAGACGATTTCCAATCATGGTACTTCTCCTGGGAACTTGAACTAAGGTTTACAAATTGACAGTTTATACAGTTTTTTGTAAACTTCAAGCTCCGCATTAAAGGAGTATTTTCATGAGCAATCCGAAAGATGTTCACGTCGTTCGCCATGGTGACGACTGGGCGGCGCGCCGCCCCAACACGGAACGAGTGTCCAAAGTGTTCGACACCCAGAAGCAGGCAATTGACTATGGCCGCGAGGTCGCCCAGCGCGACCACAGCGAACTGCTGGTTCACAACCGCGAGGGACAGATTCGCCATCGCGACAGCTTTGGCAACGATCCCTGCCCGGCGAAAGACAAGGAGTAAGTAGTGGCGACACAAGGCTACCAGATATGCACTAAATGTGCATGTAGCCCCTGTGGAATATGCGCAAGCAGCTATAAAATATATAGCGATTGCATGCAAAGAAACCTGTCGCCTTAATTGCTACCCACCAGTTCAATCGCGCGCCTGACTTTGCCCTCAGTGCCGCGGGTCGGATTGACCGACCGCAGATTGAAAGACAGGCTCAGACTCAGGGCACCAGACGAGTCTGCCCGTTCTCGAACCAAGCAGCATCGAACCCCTCGCGCAGTAAAACCACCTTAGTGGGGGCCAAACCAGTCTCGCGCGCACGATCAAGGTACTTGGCAAGCGTGCTGGCATCTTCACTGATCAAATGGCTAATGGACTCGCAGTCGCACTGGGCCAGGAGCTTGAAATCATCTTTGACCCGCACCCGGTCATCTTGCGGGTCACGCGCCATGCTTCGACTGATCAAGCCACAGCGCATGGCGTGATCGACGTTAAAGGGCAGCACCACAAAATTGCGCAGGGGCAAATCATTGATGGCCTGCTTGACCTGAAACTCTGAAATCACAATCGTGGACAGGTACATGGGCACCTGCCGATGCACGCATTCCTTGTAATATTGAACCGCTGCCGCATGATGGGCGCGCGTCGGATCACTCAGGCTGATCAAAAAGCTGGTGTCCAGCAGCACGCTATTCAATGCGTGCCTCCGCGAAGTTCATCGACCCAAGTCGTCGCGTTGGGCACATCCTTCCACGCTGTGGCACCGCGTCGGGTCAGACGCGCCAGCTCATCGTCATTGACGCTGGGCGCGTATTCCACAAACTCAACCAGGCGGGCATTGCGCAGTTCACGGGTCAGCACGTTGTACTCTGCTTTGATCCGCAGCATGGCCAGTTTGTACAGGCGGTTCACCGTGTCGTCGCGCAACACATCCCGTTCCGCAGTCACATTCAGAGTGCGGCCATCGGGCAGCTTGACGTGTGCATTGGCCTTGGTCACCCCGCCCAAATCCTGAATCTCACCCCGTATGTAGCGCTCGACCTGCACCCACTGATCCGCATCATCAGCGTGGTAGTCAGATTCGGCATTGATTTCAATAGGACGGTCCAAAAAGGGCGCCGATATGCGATAGGCCACTTGTTTGGTTTGACGCGCGGCCTTTTGCCAACGCTCCGTGATCTCGCGGCGCTTGGCATTCAGGGTGTCCAACAACTCCCCGCCCAGCAATGTCCGCAAATCCCGGAATAAATTGGGAGCCGACATCAAAGGCGCTGTTTCCAGTGCAAAAGACCCTTGGTGCACTGCCACCTCCAGCGTTTTGGTGTCGACCTCTTTGTCTTCACCCCGCAAAAAAGTCGCCACGTCCCTGGAGAAATCAACCAGATCGCCCAATCGCACGCGCTCCGGCGTGGCTTCAAAGCCAGCGGTGTGGTCTATCAGTGCGATGGTGATGCGTTGGGCTTCCATGATTCGGACCATTTTAGTCAGTGAGTGGCATATCGGCTAGTTATCGCTTGTACTACCCCACACCCGGTCAATGGCGGCCTTGGCCTTGGCTTCCATACGGCGGATCAGTTCGCGGTTGGCGGCGACCAGGGCTTGCCCGGCTTCGATCTCGGCGACGATCGCGCGTTGGGTGGGGAGGTCGGGGGAGTACGCACACTGCCTTCAGCCACCCCACACCTTGCCTATTGTCGCTTTGACCTGCGCCTCCAACTCTGCAATTGCTTTCCTGTGGTTTTCAATGGTTTTTTGGTAGCCCTCGATTTCGGCCACGATTTGGTGTTGGACTTCGAGGGGTGGGAGGGGAATCGTCAGCGCGCCCAAAAAAGCTCTGGTGACACCTCTTACACCGATGCCTTGCGCATTGGCTTCGATGATGGAAGCTAGCTCCCTTGCGACACAAAAGAGAAATCTGGAATCCAGAGTAGCTTTGTCTTTCGGGATTACAGCTGTCAGGTCTTGGTTGATCGCATAGGGCTCGGTAGCAAAGGCGAACTTACCCACCGAAACCCTCGAAATTAAGATCACTGAACCGGCGGGGGCAATTCCTGTTGATGTTTCAGCCACAGCGGATTCGGAAATCCAGTCGCTCCCAATGACATTGCCGAAATCATCAATGTGCCGAGATGAAATCCATTTCACTGTGCCGTTAGTCCAGTAGCGCTCATTCGCTTTTGACGGCGTGGCACCACCGACCAAATTGCAGACAGAACTGAGCGGAACCATTGGGAACGAGCGTGTAGAGCTTTTGGCTATGAGATACCGCTCCCCGCTCAAATTAAAGTCCCCATTCGCCCCAATCCGGCTGCGCTCCACCGCGTGCGCCATCGCGCCATCCCCCTCAAACCCCTGAGGCGCAACCATCCAGCTCCGTAATAGCCGCGTCGCCTCCGGTAAATGGCTGTCCACCACCGCCCGGCGTTGTGCGCCCAGGTTGAAGCCGTCGTTCTGCACTTTGACAAACAGCACTTTGTCGGTCTGTTTGTGCACGCGCTTGTCCAGAAACAATATGCTGGTTTTCACGCCGCTGTAGGGGTTGAACACGCCGGCGGGCAGGCTGACCACGGCCACCAGGCTGGTGTCGACCAGCATCTTGCGCAGCGTTTTGTACGCGGTGCCACTTTGGAAGATGATGCCTTCGGGCACCACGATGGCTGCGCGGCCGGTCGCCGTTAGATGCTCGGCCATGTAATCGACAAACAGCACTTCGCTGCGGCTGGCCTGCACGCTGAAACGCTTGTGCGGCTTGATGCCGCCTTTGGGGCTCATGAACGGCGGATTCGCCAGTATCACATCAGCCACCTCGTTCCACTTCTCGTCGCTGGTCAGGGTGTCGTACTCCACGATGTGCGGGTCGCTGAAGCCGTGCAGGTACAAATTGACCAGGCTCAGACGCACCATGTCGGGCGAGATGTCGTAGCCACGGATGTTGGCGGCCAGCCGGGCGCGTTCATCGGGTGTAAGCAAATTACCCTTCAGGCCCTCATCGTCATTGCGTGGAGTGCTAGCATTTTTAGAGCGAGTCGTCGGAATGCGGGTGTTGGCAGCCAGGATGTGCTTCCAGGCTGAGATCAAAAAACCGGCGGTGCCGCAGGCCGGGTCCAGAATGGTTTCGTTTTTTTTCGGGTCCAGCACCGCCACCATGAAGTCGATGATATGGCGCGGCGTGCGGAACTGCCCGGCATCGCCCTGGCTGCCCAGCACGCTCAGCAGGTATTCAAACGCGTCACCCAGCCGTTCGGAGTGGTCGTAGGTGAAGACGTTGATTTCTTTCAGAAAGCTCTTCAGCGTTTCGGGGTCGCGGTAGGGCAGGTAGGCATTTTTGAAAATGTCCCGGAACAGCTCCGGCAGACCAGGGTTCAGGCGCATCGACCCAATGGCCTCGGAGTACAGCGCCAGCACCTCAAAGCCGCCCAGACCGGGAGCCATGAGCTTGGCCCAGCCAAAGCGGGCGTAGTCACCGGCAAAAAAAGTGCGCTTGCCGCCCAGCTCTTCCGCCTCGGCGTCCATGTCGTCCATGAACTTGTAGATCAGCGCAATGGTGATCTGCTCCACCTGCGATTTGGGGTCGGGCACCTTGCCGACCAGAATGTCGCGGCAGGAGTCGATGCGGCGCTTGGTTTCAGCGTCGAGCATGGTGGAAAACTTTCATTGTTGGGGAACCAGCTACAGCATGAACTGGTTCAGGGGTACGTAATCTTTCACGTACTCGGGGATGCGGGTGCGCCACACGGGTGGCACGGCTTTGAAGTCGCTCATGCCGAACGCGGGATAGACGTTCAAATCGGTCAGGCGTTTGGTCTCGATGATGTCGCGCAGCTTGTGGTCGGTGGCGTAGGCCTTGAAGTAGTACTTCATGGCCTGCACCGCCGAGGCCGTCGAGTCAGCACTAAAGCCCGTGGCGCTTTGCTGGTCGAGCAGGAATTTTTCAAACTCTTCTTCCAGCAGATCGTTTTTGCTCTTGAAACCGGCGATCAGGCCAAAGGCTTTTTCCAGAATTTCGCGCAGGCCCAGGCGGCGGTCCACCCCGGCGGCGCGGCGCAGTTTGTCGAGGTTGAAGTACTCAGCCGGTTTGTCAAACAACTCGGTGCTGATGTAGTCGATGGCCTGGTCCCACTGGGCATTGTTCACTTGGCCGGCAATAACGGGATCGGCTTTGACCTTGTCTTCAAATCTTTCAAAGAACATGCGGTCAACCTTCATGCCCTGAAAGCCGATTTGGGTTTCTGCTTGCGTCTTGATGGTGTCATCGCCTGTGTGGTGGTAAGCCCCTTCTTCTGGTTGCTCGGGGCCTGGCCCGGTTGGGCCTTCGCCTTCGCCAACCCCCGCTTGCGCACCAGGGCGCGGCAGCTTGAGCACTTCGTCGTAGTTGAACTTTTCTTCAAAGTATTCGCAGCTGGCAAAAAAGTCGAACAGCTTGAAGGCGGTCTTGTGCGGTGCGGTGACCTGGGCTTTGAGCGATTCATCCTGCAACTGCTCACGAAAGTCGTGCTTGCGGGTGCCCCGGCCCTTGATTTGCACAAAGTCTGATGGCGAAAACACCGGGCGCATCAGGGCCAGGTTGAGCAAATCGGGGCAGTCATAGCCGGTGGTCATCATGCCCACGGTCACGCAGACACGGGCCTTGCTGGTTTTGTAGGTGGGCAGGACATTGGCGTTGCCAGCCAAGTTGTTGTTGGTGAAATTGATGGTGAACTGCTGCGCGTCCGGAATCAGCGAGGTGACTTGCACGGCAAAGTCTGACTGGTAAAGGCCAGGGAACTGCTTGTGGGCCAGATCATTCAAAATCTGGGTGAGTTTGGCGGCGTGGTTTTGGCTCACGCCAAACACAATGGTTTTGCCAAACTCGCCGCTGATCGGGTCGCGCAAGCCGTGCGCCATCAAGGTTTCGCAAAACAGGCGATTGGTGGGCTCGGAGAAAAACGTTTTCTCGAAGCTGCGTTGCCTGAAGCGCTGTTCGCCGTTCTGCTGTGCGTCCGCCTCTAGAGCGGGCGTGTCACTGATCGCCACGGCGGCGTAGCCCTGGTCTGACAGCAGTTGGGTGGTGACCTCCGTGCGTGCATCAACCACCAGCGGGTTGATCAAAAAACCGTCTTTCACGCCGTCCAGCAAAGAGTAACGGAAAGTGGGCTCGCCGGTTTCACAGCCAAAGGTGCGGTAGGTGTCGAGCAGCAGGCGGCGTTCCTGCTCACGCGGGTCGCGGGTGCTGGGCTTGGCGGCGTCAAACTTCTTGAGGTAGTCCTTGGGCGTTGCAGTGAGCCCCAGCTTGTAGCCAACAAAGTACTCGAACACGGCGCGGGCGTTGCCGCCGATGGAGCGGTGCGCTTCGTCGGAGATGACCAGGTCGAAGTCGATCGGCGAAAACAGGCTTTGGTATTTGTTGTTGTGCAAGAGCGATTGCACGGTGGTGACCACGATTTCGGCTTTGCGCCAGTCGTCGCGGTTTTCCTTGTAGATGCTGGACTTGTAATCGTTCTTGAGCAAAAGAATGAAGGCTTTGTTGGCCTGGTCTTCCAGTTCCAGCCGGTCCACCAGAAACAGCACGCGGCGGGCATTGCCGGTGCGTAAAAAAAGCTTGATGAGGGCGGCGGCGGTGAGTGTTTTGCCGGTGCCGGTTGCCATTTCAAGCAGGAAGCG
>JAHFQQ010000119.1:6669-10015 GCA_023259235.1 Polaromonas sp.
AATGGCCTGGGCTGCGCGCTGCTGGTAGGTACGCAAAAAACGAAGACGGTTCTTCTGGATGTACTCAGGCCGTTCATCCGGGTTCTTCCAGCCGGCTTCCTGGTCATAGGCCGGCAGTTGGATACGAGCGATGTAATCCAGCGTCACATCCTCCGCCACCAGCCGCGCCGGGTCTGGTTGAAAGCGGGTATAGCCCTTGATGGCATCGGGCGCGGGAAAGCGCGTGATGATGTGTGGGTTGCCCTGGCTCAGGTCCCACAGGTAATGCAGGTTGCCATTGGACAAAATCACGAAGCGGCAGTTTTGCGAGCGAGCGTATTTGCGGGCCTGCTCCTTGCCAATCAGCGGGTTCTTGTCTTCGGCCTTGGCCTCCAGCACCACGAGCGGGAAGCTTTGCTCGTCGAGCAACAGAAAGTCGATAAAGCCCTTGCTGGTTGCCTCGAAGTCGCTGCCCATCGCATCAACCTGCGCCTGCGTGAGCTTGATGTTGGGTTCCAGCGCAATGTTGGCTTTGCCCTGCCCGTCATCGAAGAAGCGCCAGCCAGCGGTTTCGAGCAGCCTGTTGATCTTTATTCGGGCTTGGGCCTCTTTGGACATTCCAGCCATTCTAGGGCCAGTGCCGAAAGCGCAGAAATTACGCACTAAATTGGCGCTTAACCCTTATGGAACATGCGCAAGCAGCTATATAAATTATAGCGTCTCGGGCAGTAGCTTGTGCGGCACCGGCCGCGGTTTGCCGTTGTCGTCAATTGCCACATAAGTCAGGCTCGCCTCCGTCACCTTGACGTAATGCCCCTGCGCGCGCAAGCGCTCGGCATAGACCTCCACCTGCACCGTGATGGAAGTGTTGCCGATGCGGGTTACGTCCGCAAAAAACGACAAAATGTCACCCACCCTGACCGGTTGCTTGAAGATGAACTGGTTGACCGCCACGGTCGCCATGCGGCCGTCAACGTAGCGGGCCGGGAGCACCGCGCCGGCCACGTCCACCTGGGCCATGACCCAGCCGCCAAAGATATCGCCGTTGGCGTTGCAATCGGCCGGCATCGGAATCATCTTGAGCACCAGTTCCTTGTCGGTGGGAAGCTGGGCCTTGATGGTCTGCAATTGCACCTCGGCACTGGCGTTGGCGCTGTTGTTCACCGAATTGCCGGGGGCGGCACTTGATTTGGAAGACATGGGCACAATCCTGATAAGCAAATTGAAATTATTCCAGTGATTGTGACTCATGCATTTCCGCGGTTCCAGGGCTGATTCTTCCCTTCCAATGCCCGTCGTGGCGGCAGGCTCCCCGCCCGCGCCGGTGCCTGCGCGCTCGGATCTGGCGACGTTGCAACGTTTGTTTCCCTATTTGTGGGACTACAAATGGCGCGCGGTGGCGGCGCTGAGCTTCATGATAGGAGCCAAGCTGGCCAATGTGGGCGTGCCGCTGCTGCTGAAAAAGCTGGTGGATGTCATGAACATCAAGCCGGGCGATGCGCAGGCGGTGCTGGTGGTGCCCGCGGCGCTGCTGCTGGCCTATGGCATGCTGCGGCTGTCCACGACGATTTTTACCGAACTGCGCGAATGGGTATTTGCCAAGGCCACCGAAGGCGCGGCGCGGCGCATTTCGCTGGAAGTGTTCCGCCACCTGCACGCCCTCAGCCTGCGCTTTCACCTTGAGCGGCAAACCGGCGGCATGACGCGCGACATCGAGCGCGGCACGCGCGGCGTGCACTCGCTCATCTCGTATTCGCTGTACAGCATTTTTCCGACCCTGATCGAAGTGACGCTGGTGCTGAGCCTGCTGGCGGTGAAGTTCGATGTCTGGTTTGCCGGCATCACCGGCATTGCGCTGGTGTTTTACATTATTTATACGGTCACCGTGACCGAATGGCGCACGCAGTTTCGCAAGACCATGAATGAGCTGGACTCGTCGGCGAACAGCCGCGCCATCGATTCGCTGCTGAACTACGAAACCGTCAAGTACTTCAACAACGAAGACTTTGAGGCAGCACGTTACGACGAAGGCCTCAGGCGCTACCGCCAGGCCGCCATCAAGAGCCAGAACACCCTGAGCCTGCTCAATGCCGGCCAGCAACTCATCATTGCGATCGGCCTGGTGGCGATGCTCTGGCGCGCCACCCAGGGCGTGGCCGATGGCCGCATGACGCTGGGCGATCTGGTGATGGTCAACGCCTTCATGATTCAGCTCTACATTCCGCTGGGTTTTCTGGGTGTGCTGTACCGCGAAATCAAGCAGAGCCTGACCGACCTGGACAAGATGTTCACGCTGATGGAGAAAGAGCGCGAAATCGCCGACGAGCCCGGCGCGCAGCCGCTGCGCGTCGGGGCTTCGCCGGCCGTGCGTTTCGAGAACGTCAGCTTTGCGTATGATCCGAGCCGTCCCATCCTGCATCACATCAGCTTTGAAATCCCGCCCGGAAATACCGTGGCAGTGGTGGGCTCGTCGGGCGCAGGGAAATCCACGCTGGCGCGCCTGCTGTACCGCTTTTACGATGTGCAGCAAGGTCGCATCACGATCGCCGGGCAGGACATCAAGCACGTCACCCAGGCCAGCGTGCGCCAGGCCATCGGCATCGTGCCGCAAGACACGGTGCTGTTCAACGACACGGTGGAATACAACATTGCCTACGGCAAGCCCGGCGCCACGCACGCTGAGGTTGAAGAAGCCGCGCGCGCAGCGCATATCCACAACTTCATCGCCTCGACGCCACTGGGCTACCAGACCATGGTGGGTGAGCGCGGCCTGAAGCTCTCGGGCGGCGAGAAGCAGCGCGTGGCGATTGCCCGCACCCTGCTGAAAAATCCGCCGGTGCTGATTTTTGACGAAGCCACGTCGGCGCTGGACTCGGCCAACGAGCGCGCCATTCAGGCCGAACTGCGCGCCGCCGCCCAGAACAAGACCACACTGGTGATTGCGCACCGCCTCTCTACGGTGGTTGATGCGCACGAGATTCTGGTGCTGGACGCGGGCCGCATCATCGAGCGCGGCAGCCACGCGGAGCTGCTCGCCGCCAATGGGCGCTATGCCGAAATGTGGGCCATGCAGCAGCAGGCGAGTGAACGGATTGAGGATGAAATCAGTGTCTAGCCCTTATGGGACGGGCACATATAGCTATCAAAATAATAGAGTGTATTGGGCTTGCGGTTGGCGCTGGGCGGTGCGCGCGATATAGTGCAATTTCCGGATACGCTGGTGACTCTGCTCAGGCAGGCGCGCCGATGCGTTACTCATCGACCCCACAGGAGAAAAACATGGCTAGTGTTGGCTATCACGAACCGATTGAGGAATTATCAGACGAAACCCGCGACATGCACCGCGCCATTGTGTCGCTGATGGAGG
>JAHFQQ010000120.1 GCA_023259235.1 Polaromonas sp.
AGGCAATGGACGAAATCGTCTGGGTCACACAGGCCGGTGGCGCGCCCTGGCTGCGCCAGACCGGGCTGGCGCTTGACGGCGCAGGTTTCATTCAGGTCAACGAGCACCTGCAAAGCCTGAGCGACCCGCATGTTTTTGCGGCCGGCGATATTGCCTCTCTGATGCACCGCACGCTGGAAAAAGCCGGCGTTTTCGCGGTGCGCCAGGGCAAGCCGCTGGCGGCCAATCTGCGCCGCTCGGTGCAGGGCGCGCCGCTGCTGAGCTACCGGCCGCAGCGCCACTGGCTGGCGCTCATCAGCACCGGCGACAAGCATGCCGTGGCCTCGCGCGGACCCCTGAGCTGGCAAGGCGACTGGGTCTGGCGCTGGAAAGACTGGATCGACCGCCGCTTCATGAACAAGTTTCAGTCGTTTCCGGCGATGGACGAGGCCGCTCGGAGCACGCCATCCAGTATCAAGCTGGAGCAGGAGGAAGCGGCGCAGGCGATTTCGGCGATTGCCATGCGCTGCGGCGGCTGCGGCGCCAAGGTCGGCGCGTCGGTGCTGTCGCGCGCGCTGGCCTCGCTCAAGCCGATAGCGCGCGACGACGTGCTGATTGGCCTGCACGCGCCCGACGATGCCGCCATCGTGCGGGTTCCGCCAGGCAAGGCAATGGTGCACACGGTCGATTTTTTCCGCGCCTTCATCGACGACCCTTACCTCTTTGGCAAGGTCGCGGCCAACCATGCGCTGGGCGATATTTTTGCCATGGGCGGCCAGGCGCAATCGGCCACGGCGATTGCCACCGTACCGGCGGGGCTGGAGGCCAAGGTCGAAGACGCCGTGTTCCAGATGATGTCGGGCGCGGTGCAAGTGCTCAATGAAGCCGGCTGCGCGCTGGTCGGCGGCCACACCGGCGAAGGCAAGGAACTGGCGCTGGGCTTTGCCATCAACGGCCTGGTCGATGAAGACCTGCACCAGGTGATGCGCAAGGGCGGCATGCGGCCCGGCGACGTACTAATTTTGACCAAACCGATCGGCACTGGCACGCTGTTTGCAGCGCACGCCCGGCTGCAAACGCGTGGCCGCTGGATTGACGCGGCGCTGGAGTCGATGATCCAGTCCAGCCGGCTCGGCGCGCAGTGCCTGCAGGCGCACGGCGCGACCGCCTGCACCGACCTGACCGGCTTTGGCCTGCTCGGCCACTTGGTCGAGATGACCCGGCCCTCAGGCGTGGATATGGAGATGGAGCTGGCCGCGCTGCCGCTGCTCGACGGCGCGCTGGAGACCAGCGCCGCCGGCATTTTGAGTTCGCTGCAGCCGGCCAATGTGCGACTGCGGCGCGCGCTGCGCAACCAGGCCGAAGCGGCGGGCCACCCGAACTACCCGCTGATCTTTGATCCGCAAACCGCCGGCGGCCTGCTCGCCACCGTTCCCGCCGAGCGGGCCGACGCCTGTATTGCCGCGTTGCGCAAACTCGGCTACAGCAAAGCGGCGGTGATTGGCCGCGTGCTTGTGCAAGGCAACGCGCTGGAACCCGTCATTCTCAAATGCTGAAACTCAGCGCTTGGCCCGTTGCGGCGCGGCAACGCATCAGCGGTGTTTTCACCGACATCGACGACACCCTGACCACCGATGGCGCGATCACGCCCGATGCCTTGCAGGCGCTGGCGGACTTGAGGGCAGCCGGGCTGCACGTCATCGCCATCACCGGCCGCCCGGTCGGCTGGAGTCAACCGTTTGTGCTGCGCTGGCCGCTCGATGCCATCGTCGCTGAAAACGGCGCCGTGGCGCTTTTTTTAAGCAAAAAATGCCTGCAGCCCAATCAGGACAGGCGCAAGCAGCTATCAAAAATATACCAACAAGACGCCGCCACGCGGCAGGCCAACTACACCCGGATGCAGCAGATCGCGGCCCGGGTACTGCGCGAAGTACCCGGCGCAGTGCTGGCGCAAGACAGCGCGGGGCGCGAAACCGACATCGCGATTGACCACGGCGAATTTGCCCATCTGCCAGCTGGGCGCATTGCGCAGGCGGTGCAGATCATGCAAAGCGAAGGCATGAACGCCAGCGTCAGTTCCATCCACATCAACGGCTGGCTGGGCGCACACAACAAGCTGGACGGCGCACGCTGGATCGTGCGCGAACTGCTGGGCCGCGAGCTCGATGCCGAGCTGGAGCGCTGGGTTTATGTGGGCGATTCGACCAACGACCAGTTGATGTTCGAGGCCTTCCCGAATTCAGTTGGCGTGGTCAACATCCGCCGCTTTGAAGCCGAGCTCAGCCACCAGCCGCGCTACATCACAGAGGGTGGGCGCGGCGCGGGTTTCGCGGAGGTGGCGGCGGCGCTGCTGGACGCGCGCGCCACATAAGCTCCGGCCGGCGCAGCAGGCCGTTACGGCGAAGTCGCCGCTCAATCCGCAAGACCGGACAAGCCATCGGCGAGAGGGGCGCCTTGATCGCCGCTGATAACGGCAGGGATCAGCAGTCTTAAGATGCCGGCTGGACTTGCGCCTGATTTTTTTTGGAGAACCCGCCATGACGCTCACCATCAAGCAGCCGTGGGATGTGCCAGACCTTGACCTGAATGCGTACCAGTACAAGTTTCTTGCAGAAGGTGACTCGTGGTTCTCCATTGGTGAATTTCCGCCCTGGGCAACCAGCAGCCTGCTGTTCGGGATGAGCCGGAGCTTCGCCGCCAGCAACCTCGTCATCAACTGTGCGAGACAGGGCGACACCTTGTCGCACATGCACCAGATGTGGTACGACAGCAACTTCACCCGCATGCTCGATGCGCCCCATCTGGGCTACTACTGGGATGCGCTCCTGCTGTCAGCGGGAGGCAATGACCTGATCGACGCCTGCCTGGTCGCCCCGGCCGTGACCGATCCGGCCCGGCGCCTGTTGCTGCGCCCCGAGGAAATACCAGCGGGCGCGCCGCCCGAGGCCTGCATTTCCACGGGCGGCTGGCAGGCATTCGAACACTACCTGCGCGCCAATTTTTCCGATCTGGTGCAACGCAGAAACCGCGGCGTCAATCAGGGCGCGGCCCTCTTCATGCATACCTATACCCGCGTCACCGTGCGCAATGCGCCCACGGGCGGTGGCCCGCTGTTTCAGCACGGACCATGGCTGTACCATGCGCTGGCGCAATACCAGGTGCCAGAGGCAGCGCAGCAGAGCGTGGCCGACGCCTTGTTCAATCGTTTAAGACGCTTGTTGCTCAGTTTCGCCGATCCCGCGCAACGCATCTTCGTGTTTGATTCGCAAGACCCCGCCATCGGCGTTGTGCCGGCGCTGCCAGGCACCAGCGGCGTCAGCAATGATTTTGAAAATGAAATTCACCTCACGCCCGCAGGCTACAGAAAGGTCGGCGCTGCATTTGCTGCGTTTATCGAATCAAAGCTGTAAGGGCTGCAAGCGGATTTCAATGGCCAAGTCACGAAGTGATTGATCGGGCGCACACGGCCGGCTACCCGGCAACAACCGACAAAGGCATTCTCCTGAAAACTTCAAGCAAAATCGGCCTCTAGCCCATGTATTCATTGCATATACAGCTACGTTTTTAATAGCAATATAAATCCCGGAGGAAACAGCCTAGCCCCACGAGCGCGTGAGCAGTTCATCCAGCGCATCAGAAATGGCTTGACCATGCCCGGCCAGCGATGCGACTTGCTCACCGAGCTGATCAAAGGCGACGGAAACCATGTCCAGCGGATGGAGCACCACCTTTGTACTGTCCACCAGAAACACCGGGTTCATGCGCGAGCCGACCGTGGCCGTCTGGCCGGGCAGCGCACTGCGGCGCACCAACGGCACGACCATGCGCCTGCGGTAACGGTCAAACAGGGACGACTGAACCACCACCACGAAGGGGATGAATTCCTTCAGCGGCCCTTTGTTGCGATGAACGTCGAACTGGGCCATTACAGCGTGGAGTGCTCGTCTGCGAAAGAACCCACAGCGGCATGCACGGCGTTCCATTCGGCAGCGCAGGTGTCGGCCTGCTGCTGGCGTGTCAATCCGGTTTGCTGCTTCTGGGCCACGTAGGCGGCGAGCAATTCCTCCATGGTGGCGGAAAGGTTGCTGGTGTAAGTCCTGGCCTGTGCAACCAGGCCTTCGCTCAAGGTCAGATTGACCGCGCGTTTACGGGACGCCGCAGTTGCAGCGGGAGCAGTGCTGTGCATGATGAATTCCTATGTCTGATCATTATGCGCATGATATGCGCATAATGATCAGCGCGTGAGTACCGTCGCCAGCGCCACGCCCGTGGGCGTGCCGAGCTTCACCACACCTTCCGGCGTCGTGGCGGCCACCACCCGCCCGCCGGCATTGCCGCCATCGGGCCCCAAGTCGATCACCCAGTCGGCTTCGGCGATCACGTCGAGGTCGTGCTCGATCACGATCACGCTGTGGCCGCCGCTCACCAGCCGGTGCAGCACCTGGATCAGCTTTTCAACGTCGGCCATGTGCAGGCCCACGGTGGGTTCATCGAGCACGTACAGCGTGTGCGGTGCCTTCTGGCCGCGCCTTGTGATGTCGTCGCGCACCTTGCTGAGTTCTGTGACGAGCTTGATGCGCTGCGCTTCACCGCCCGACAGCGTGGGGGACGGCTGGCCCAGGGTGAGGTAGCCCAGGCCGACGTCTTTCAGCAATTGCAGCGGGTGGCTGATGGCGGGCATGGCGGCGAAGAATTCCACCGCTTCATCCACCTCCATTTTCAGCACGTCGCCGATGTTTTTGCCGCGCCAGGTCACAGCCTGGGTTTCGGGGTTGAAGCGCGCGCCGTGGCAGGTTTCGCACAGCACTTTCACGTCGGGCAAAAAGCTCATGCCGATGGTTCGCACGCCCGCGCCTTCGCAGGTGGGACAGCGACCTTCGCCGGTGTTGAAACTGAAACGCCCGGCCGCATAACCGCGTGCACGGGCTTCCAGCGTGTCGGCAAAGAGCTTGCGCACCGTGTCCCAAAAACCAATGTAGGTGGCGGGGCAGGAGCGCGGCGTTTTGCCGATGGGGGTTTGATCAACCTCCAGCACGCGGTCAATGGCGGCGTAGCCTTCAATGCGCTCGCAACCAGTCCAGGTCGGGTGTCTGCCCGCATCGTCGGCTTCGCGCCCGGCTTTGGTGGAACGCAGCGTCACGCCGTCGTGGACGTTGGCCAGCAGCACGTCACGCGCCAGCGTGGATTTGCCGGAGCCCGACACGCCGGTGACGGCGACCAGGCGCTGCAGCGGCACGTTGACGAAAATATTTTGAAGGTTGTGCAAGCTGGCGTTGATCACCGTGAGCCAGGATGTGAAAGGGCTGGCGGCAGCCGGCGCGGCGTTGTGGCTGATGCTGGCGCTGGCGGCAGCTGCCTTTAGCGCTGCGGCTTTGAGGGTGGCTTTTTTCTGTTTGCCGATTGGCTTGGGGGCCGCCGAATCGGGGTCCGCTGAATCGGGGTCAGAGCCCAATTTCGGGAGAGTCCGTGCGCCTTGCTTGTTTTGAGTTGCGAAATTGGGATCCGACCCCGAATCAGCTGCGCGCGTTTCCCGGCGAAGCTGCAACGGATGAAGCAGCGGATGCGCCAGGTAACGGCCGGTCAGCGATTGCGGCACCGCCGATAACTGCGCTACCGTACCCTGCGCCACCAGCTGCCCGCCGCGCTTGCCGGCGCCGGGGCCGATGTCGATGATGTTGTCGGCGCGGCGAATGGTGTCTTCATCGTGCTCGACCACCACCAGCGTGTTGCCGCGCTCGCTGAGCTTGCCCAGGGCGCTCAGCAGAATCTGGTTGTCGCGCGGGTGCAGGCCGATGGTGGGCTCGTCGAGCACGTAGCAAACGCCCTGCAAGTTGGAGCCGAGTTGCGCGGCCAGCCGGATGCGCTGCGCCTCGCCGCCCGACAGCGTGGGCGCGCCCCGGTCCAGCGTGAGGTAGCCCAGGCCGACGTCCTGTAGAAATTCGAGCCGGCTTTTGATCTCGGGAATCAGGTCGCGGGCAACGCCGGCTTCGCGGCCTTGCAGCGCCAGCGTTTCAACCCAGCGGCGCACATCGGTAACCGACAGCGCCGCAATGTCGGCAATCCCGACACCGGCGAACTTCACGGCTCGCGCCTGGCGGTTCAAGCGTGTGCCTTCACAAACCGGACAAACCGTGCCCGACACGTCCTCCACCTCGGGCTCGGCAAAGCTCTGCTCGCGCCCCTTGTTGTCGGCGTCCAGCACCGAATCGTCAAACACCTTGCGCTGTTCCCTGGTGAGCTTGACGCCGGTTCCGACGCAGTCCGGGCACCAGCCGTGCTTGCTGTTGTAGCTGAACAGGCGCGGATCGAGCTCGGCATACGAGGTGGCGCAGACCGGACAGGCGCGCTGGGTCGAAAACACCTGCAGCCTGCCAATGGCTTTGGTGCTGGTGCCCGCCATCATGGCCGCCTGCAGGCCGTCGAGCGGCGCCAGCACATGCAGCACGCCCTTGCCATGCTGCAGCGCAGTGACCAGCGCCGCACGCAACGCGGTTTCGTTGCTGGGGCTGACATGAATGTTGGCTACCGGCAGCTCGACCGTGTGCTCCTTGAAGCGGTCAATGCGCGGAAAACCACTGGTTGGCAAAAATTCACCATCCACGCGCAAGTGCGTGTAGCCGCGCGGCCGCGCCCAGTCGGCCAGCTCGGTATAGACGCCCTTACGGTTGATCACCAGCGGGCTGAGCAGCCCGATATGCTGGCCGCGATAAGTCTTGAGTAGTTGCGCGGCGATGCTTTCGGGGCTTTGCGGCATCACCGCCGCGCCGTCTTTGGTGCAATGCTGAATGCCCAGCTTGACGTAAAGCAGCCGCAAAAAGTGCCAGACTTCGGTGGTGGTGCCCACGGTCGATTTGCGCCCGCCGCGCGACAGGCGCTGCTCGATCGCCACCGTCGGCGGAATGCCATAGACCGCATCCACCTCGGGCCGCCCGGCCGGCTGCACAATGCTGCGCGCATAGGCATTGAGCGACTCCAGGTAACGGCGCTGGCCTTCGTTGAACAGGATATCAAAGGCCAGCGTGGACTTGCCCGATCCCGAGACGCCGGTGACCACATTGAACTTGCCGCGCGGGATCTCGACCGACAGGCTCTTGAGATTGTTTTCCCTGGCGTTGACGATCTGGATCATGCTGGAAAACGCGGGCCTGGTTTTCCAGACCCTGGGCCGCGCTTCTTCCACCTGGCTGACCTGGCCCATGGCGCGCTCGTACTCGCGCAGCGCCCTGGCGGTGTGCGACGTGGGATGCTCGCGCAAGTCTTCCGGCGTGCCCTGGGCCACCAGCCAACCGCCCGCTTCGCCGCCTTCGGGGCCAAGATCAATCAGCCAGTCGGCGGAGCGGATCACGTCGAGGTTGTGCTCGATGATGATCAGCGAATGCCCGGCTTCAAGCAGTTTGCGAAGCGCGCGCATGAGCTTGGCGATATCGTCAAAATGCAGGCCGGTGGTGGGCTCATCAAACAGGAACAGCGTGCCGCGGCCGGGATGCCTGAGCGCCAGGGCTTGCCTGCTGGCGCTGGAAGGTCTGCTGGCACCGGCCAGAAAACCCGCCAGCTTGAGCCGCTGCGCTTCACCGCCCGACAGCGTAGGCACGGGCTGGCCCAGCTTCACATATTCCAGGCCCACTTCCCCAATGGGCTGCAGTGCGCGCACCACTTCACGGTCTTGCGCAAACATCTGCATGGCTTGGCTGACGGTGAGCTCCAGCACGTCAGACACATTCAGATGCCTTGCCGATCCTGAGACGGTTGAGGGGCGTTCGATGGTGACTTCCAGAATTTCCGGCCGGTAACGCTTGCCGTCGCAGTCCGGGCAACGCAAATAGACGTCGCTCAAAAACTGCATTTCCACGTGTTCAAAGCCCGAGCCGCCGCAGGTCGGGCAACGCCCGTCACCGTTGTTGAAACTGAACTTGGTGGCGCTGTAGCCGCGTTGCCGGGCCAGCGGCGCCTGCGCAAACAGCTCGCGCAGGGCATCCCAGGCGCCGACATAACTGGCCGGATTGGAGCGCGCGGTTTTGCCGATGGGCGACTGATCGACAAACACCACGTCGGTCAGTTGCCCAGCCCCCAGCAGCCGGTCATGCGCACCGGGTGTTTCAGCGGCCTTGCCAAACTGGCGCAGCAGCGCGGGCGCCAAAATATCCTGCATCAGTGTCGATTTGCCGGAGCCGCTGACGCCGGTCACGCAAACCATGCGCTGCAGCGGAAACTCCACGGTGAGGTTTTTCAGGTTGTGGTCACGCGCGCCTTCCAGAATCAGGCGCGGCGTGTGGTCAGTTACCGCACGCTTGAAACCCATGCCAACCTGTTTGCGTGCGCCGAGGTAGGCGCCAGTCAGCGTGTCGGCGTGCTTCAGGTCTTCGGGCGTGCCGTCAAACACAATCTGGCCGCCCTTCTCGCCCGGCCCGGGGCCCATGTCAATCATGCGGTCGGCGGCCAGCATCACAGCCGGATCGTGCTCAACGACGACCAGCGTGTTGCCGGCGTCAACCAGCCGGCGCATCGCCTGCGTGATGCGGTTCATGTCGCGCGGGTGCAGGCCAATCGATGGCTCGTCGAGCACAAACAGGGTGTTGACCAGCGAGGTGCCGAGCGCGGTCGTCAGGTTGATGCGCTGCACCTCGCCGCCCGACAGCGTGCGGCTCTGGCGATCGAGCGTGAGGTAGCCGATGCCGACATCGCAGAGGTATTTCACGCGGGTGCGGATTTCCTCGAACAGCAGCTTGAGGGCGCTTTCCTCTCCGGTTCGGGCCGAGCCTGGCGAAGCCTTCCCTTCAACCAGCTCAGGGTGAACGGCGAGGGAGTCAAAAAACTTTTGCAAACGCTCAATCGGCAGGCGCATCAGGTCATGCAGGCATAAGCCCGGCATGGCTTCAAGTTGCTCGCGGGTCCATTGCACGCCGACCGGCATGAAACGCTGGCCGGGCGGCAGCACGGTGTCGGCAGCCTCTTTGGAGCCGAGGCGCCAAAGCAGCGGCTCAAGCTTCAGGCGCGCGCCGCCGCAGGTTTCACACGGCGTGTAGCTGCGGTATTTGGACAGCAGCACACGAATGTGCATCTTGTAGGCCTTGCTCTCCAGATAGGCAAAAAAGCGCTTGATGCCAAACCAGTGCTGGCTCCACTTGCCATTCCAGTTGGGCGAACCGTTGATGACCCAGCCCTGCTGCTCGGGCGTGAGTTTGTACCAGGGCGTGTCGCGCGGAATGCCGGCCACTTCAGCGTGGCGCATCAGGTCGTCCTGCGCTTCTTTCCAGGCCGGCGTCTGCATCGGCTTGATGGCGCCGGCGCGCAGCGTGAGCTTGCCATTGGGAATCACCAGCGCGTAGTCCACGCCGATCACGCGGCCAAAGCCCTTGCAGGTCTGGCACGCGCCCATGGCCGAATTGAAGGAAAACAGCGAAGGCGTGGGGTCGGTGTAGCGCAGGTCGCTGTCGGGGCAATGCAGGCCGGTGGAAAAGCGCCACATTTCCTCGGGCGCGTCCGATCCGTCCGCGCCGCATTGCACATAAACATTCAGGCGGCCGCCGCGTTTGAGCGCCACTTCGATGGCTTCAATCACACGCGACTTTTCGGTAGTCTGCAGGCGAAAACGGTCGGCCACAACATCCAGGAGCTTGTGCGGCCCCGCTGTCGTCGCCACCTCACGCTGGGCATGCACCCTGGTAAAGCCGCTGGCAGACAACCATTGCTCAAGTTGTTCCGGGCTGGTATTACCTGGGAGCTCCACCGGAAAAGTCATGATCAGGCGTGTCCCCACATTTGTCGCTTCGCGTACTGCACTGCCCCCCGGGGGGGCTAATTTTCCTTGGGGCGGCCCTGCGGAAAATGGGGAATCCTCCAATATGGCGGTGCGCGCCTTCAGCTCCGCATAAATCGACTCGGGGCTGTCATGCCGAACGCCTCGCGCGGTCTGCCTGTCAAACAGTTGCGCGGCGCGCGCAACTGTTT
>JAHFQQ010000374.1 GCA_023259235.1 Polaromonas sp.
TGGCGCTCTGTTGTTCCAGTCTCACCAGTTGTTTCTTTGCGCTGCGGATCACGCTGTTCGGCACGCCCGCCAGCGCGGCGACTTGCAGGCCGTAGCTCTGGCTGGCTGCGCCTTCGTTGACGCTGTGCAGGAAGACGATGCTGTGCTGGTGTTCGATGGCGGCAAGGTGGACATTGGCGAGTTGCTGGAATTCTTCATTCAGGCGTGTGAGCTCAAAATAATGCGTGGCGAACAGGGTATAGCTGCGATTCTTTTCCAGCAGGTGGCGGGCGATGGCATAGGCGAGGGCGAGGCCGTCGAAGGTGGAGGTGCCACGCCCGATTTCGTCCACCAGCACCAGGCTTTTCTCGGTGGCGTTGTGCAGGATGTTGGCGGCTTCGGTCATTTCGACCATGAAGGTGGAGCGACCGCTGGCGAGGTCGTCCGACGCGCCGATGCGGGTGAATATCTGATTGATCTCACCCAGCACCGCCTCCTGTGCCGGGACGAAGCTGCCGCAGTGCGCGAGCAGCGCGATCAAGGCGACCTGGCGCATGTAGGTGGACTTGCCGCCCATGTTGGGGCCGGTGATCAGCAGCATCTGGCGCGCGCTGTGCATGTCGGTGTCGTTGGCGATGAATTGGCCTTGATTCTTTTCTTGGGCTTGTGCTTCCACCACCGGATGCCGCCCCTTGACGATGCGCAGCACCGGCTCGTCGCTGAAGCTGGGCGCGCTGAAATTCAGCGTGGCAGCCCTTTCAGCAAAGGTGGCGAGCACGTCGAGTTCGGCGATGGCGGCGGCGATGCGTTGCAGCGGCGCGAGGTAAGGCGCGAGTTGTTCCAGCAGTTGATCGTAGAGAAATTTTTCGCGCGCCAGCGCGCGCTCGTTGGCGGACAGCGCCTTGTCCTCGAAGGCTTTCAGTTCCGGCGTGATGTAGCGCTCGGCGTTCTTCAGCGTCTGGCGGCGGCGGTAATCGTCCGGCACGTTGGCGGACTGCGCGTGCGTCACCTCGATGTAGAAACCGTGCACGCGGTTGTATTCGACTTTCAGCGTGGCGATGCCGGTGCGCGCGCGTTCGCGCGCTTCGAGCGCCAGCAGGAAGTCGCCGCAGTTGGTCTGGATGCCGCGCAGTTCGTCCAGTTCGGCGTCGTAGCCGTCGGCGATGACGCCGCCTTCGCGCAGGATGCTGGAGGGTTCTGGTTTTATTGTTTGCTGTAACAGATCAACCAAGGCAGGGTCAGCTTGGAGTGCATCGGCGAGAGCTTGCAGCAAGGTTGACGTTTCTACCCTCTCCCCAGCCCTGATGGAACTACTAGCCATTCGACTAAGCCCGCTAGCGGGCAAGTCGCTGGTTATCTCCCTTAAAGGGCGAGGGAGTAGTGTGGTGTGCAGACCGGGCAGTTGCCTGAGCGTGTCGCGCAGGCCGGAGAGGTCGCGTGGACGCGCGCTCTTCAGGGCGATGCGGGCAGTGATGCGCTCCACGTCCACGCAGGGTTTGAGCGCTTCATGTACAGCACGATAAGCTGGTTTGCCACTTCTCCCCCCTTCCAACTTCCCCCCAGTGGGAGTAAGAGCAAACGCCCCCTCTCCTTTCGGGGGAGGGTTGGGGTGGGGGAAAGATTGGCTGCAGGAGAGGGGAGGTAGTAGATTTTCTACTGCATCCAGCCTGCCTCGCAGGGCAGCTCTGTCGCGCAGCGGGTGGTGCAGCCAGTGTGCCAGCAAACGGCTGCCCATGTTGGTGGCGCAGGTGTCGAGCAGGGAGAGCAGGGTAGGGGCGGGTTCGCCGCGCAGGGTTTGGGTGATTTCCAGGTTGCGGCGAGTGGCGGCATCCATGCGCACGTACTGGTCGGCGCTATACACCTGCATGGCGCGCACATGCGCGATGCTTTGCCCCTGCGTGAGCCTGGCATAGCCCAGCAATGCGCCCGCCGCTTCGATGCCGAGGGTGAAATCGTCACAGCCGAAACCGGCCAGGTCGAGTGTGGAAAATTGCTGGCACAGCGCGCGCCGCGCGGTTTCCAGATCGAAGTGCCAGGCAGGCAACGTCTTGAACGAAGCCCCCTCCCTAGCCCTCCCCCAAAGGGAGAGGGGACGTTCGCTCCTTCTCCCATCGGGGGAAGGTTGGGAAGGGGGAGTGCTCTGCTGATCTTCTGAGTGAAGTATCTCGGAAGGTTGCAGGCGCTCGAGTTCGGCGGGCAGTTGGCTGGCATCGCATTCAGCGACAAAGAACAGACCCGAGGCAAGATTCAGCCACGCCAGCCCCACTTCGTTGTTGCGCTGGTGCAGCGCCAGCAGCAGGCTGTCGCGCTTCTCGTCGAGCAAGGCGGAATCGGTGAGCGTGCCGGGCGTGACGATGCGCACCACCTTGCGTTCCACCGGGCCTTTGCTGGTGGCGGGGTCGCCGATCTGTTCGCAGATGGCCACCGATTCGCCCAGCTTGATCAGCCGCGCCAGATATTGCTCGGCGGCATGATACGGGACGCCCGCCATCTTGATCGGCTGGCCGTTGGATGCGCCGCGCTGGGTGAGCGTGATGTCGAGCAGCCTGGCAGCGCGCACGGCATCGTCATGGAACAGCTCGTAGAAATCGCCCATGCGGTAGAACAGCAGCATGTCCGGATGCTCTGCCTTGATGCGCAGATATTGCTGCATCATCGGCGTGTGACTTGGCTCTTGGTTTTCTTTAAGCACTTTGTCTAATAAAGATTTTCTTTATTAGTTCCGTAAATTACGAAGCCTGTACTGGTGGAACGGCTAGTGTAGTGCGCCATTCTGTTTGGAACTTAATCGACTATTGGCACGAATGACCTTTTGCAAGATGTCACGCGCACTGGCAGTCCAGATAAACGGTTTGGGGTTGCTGTTGTGAT
>JAHFQQ010000121.1 GCA_023259235.1 Polaromonas sp.
TTGAGCCAGTAGAGTCGGCCCCGGCCGGAAAAACACAGGATGTAGTCGTGGGTGTTGGCGATGAACAGCTGATCAACCCAGTCATCTTCCTTGGTGGCTGTTGCCTGTTTGCCACGGCCACCGCGCTTTTGCGCACGGTATTCCGAAAGTGGCTGGCTCTTGATGTAGCCGGTGTGCGAAAGTGTGACCACCATGTCGGTGGGCGTGATCAGGTCTTCGGTGCTGAGATCAAATGAGCTGTGCTCAATCTGGCTGCGCCGCACACCCAGCTTGGTCTGGCCAAATTCGAGCTTGATCGCCGACAGCTCCTCGCCAATGATGACGGATACCCGCTCTGGCCTGGCCAGAATGTCTAGCAGGTCATCAATCTCGGCCATGACTTCCCTGTATTCGGCAATGATTTTGTCCTGCTCCAGTCCGGTCAGGCGTTGCAGCCGCATCTGAAGGATTTCCTGGGCCTGTGTCTCCGAAAGTCGATAAAGGCCATCACTGCCCATGCCAAAAGATTTCTCGAGCCCCTCGGGGCGGTAATCGTCGGCGTTGACTACGCCGCCATCAAGCCGGGCACGGGTAAGCATTTCACGCACCAGGCTGCTGTCCCAGGAGCGCAGCATCAGCTCGGCCTTCGCCACGGGCGGAGTCGGCGCATTGCGGATGATGGCGATGAAATCATCGATGTTGGCGAGTGCAACGGCCAGGCCTTCCAGCACATGGCCGCGTTCGCGTGCCTTGCGCAAGGTGAAGACCGTGCGGCGTGTCACCACTTCGCGGCGATGCGCGATAAAGACCGCAATCAGGTCTTTGAGGTTGCACAGCTTGGGTTGGCCATTGATCAGCGCCACCATGTTGACGCCAAAGGTATCCTGCAGCTGGGTCTGCTTGTAAAGGTTGTTCAACACTACTTCAGGCACTTCGCCGCGCTTGAGCTCGATGACCAGGCGCATCCCGGACTTGTCACTTTCGTCCTGAATATGGCTGATGCCTTCGATTTTCTTCTCGTGCACCAGCTCGGCCATGCGCTCCTGGAGCGTCTTCTTGTTGACCTGATAGGGGAGTTCATCGACGATGATGGACTGGCGCTGGCCTTTGTCAATGTCCTCGAAATGACACTTGGCGCGCATCACAACCTTGCCGCGCCCCGTGCGGTAGCCGTCCTTGACGCCGTTGATGCCATAAATAATGCCGCCAGTGGGGAAATCGGGCGCAGGGATGATCTCCATCAGCTCGTCGATCGACGCATCCGGATTTTTCAGCAGGTGCAGGCAGGCATCCACCGCTTCGTTCAGGTTGTGGGGCGGGATATTGGTCGCCATGCCCACGGCGATACCACTTGAGCCGTTGACCAGCAGGTTGGGCAGCCGGGTCGGCATGACCAACGGTTCCTGCTCGCTGCCATCATAATTTGGGCCGAAATCGACGGTTTCCTTGTCCAGGTCAGCCAGCAGTTCATGAGCAATTCTGGATAGGCGAATTTCCGTGTAGCGCATGGCTGCGGCGTTGTCACCATCGACCGAACCGAAGTTCCCCTGGCCATCCACCAGCATGTGACGCAGCGAGAAATCCTGGGCCATGCGCACGATGGTGTCATACACAGCGCTGTCGCCATGCGGGTGGTATTTACCGATCACGTCGCCGACGATACGGGCGGACTTCTTGTACGGACGGTTCCAGTCGTTGCTCAACTCATGCATGGCAAACAGCACGCGCCGGTGTACCGGCTTGAGGCCGTCCCGCGCGTCAGGCAATGCTCGACCGACGATAACGCTCATCGCGTAATCAAGATAGCTCCGTCGCATTTCCTCTTCAAGACTGATGGGCAGGGTTTCTTTTGCGAACTGGGTCATGCGGAGCCTGGTTGGATTTCTTCGAAATACCTGGAAAATTTTCTATTTTAAGGCTTGAGTTCAAATGGGGACTTTGTGGCAAGACGGCAACAAACGTTGAAGATTTTTCACTCTCTGTCAGACGAAGTCGATAGCGTGCTTGAAGGTTGGGGCGGCTGTGGCACAATGAATGTAACGCTTTGAGTGATGGTCACTCCCGGCGTGTAAATTACTAATCGCAGCGAGTCTGCGGCTTTTCTCTAGAGGAGAACCATGAAGAAACTCAACAAAGTAGCAATGTTGTTTGCTTCCGCAGCGCTTGTTACCGCCGCTGGTGCACAAACAATTGACAACTGGAAAAACGGCACTGGTGAGTTGGTCTGGAAAAACGGAACCAACGAACTGTGCTGGCGCGATGCGTTCTGGACTCCGGCAACTGCCGCCCCGGGTTGTGATGGTGCAATTGTTCCGGTGGCCGCTCCTGCTCCTGCTGCCGCACCTGCTCCTGCTCCTGCCGCCGCCCCAGCGCCCGCTCCGGCGCCCGCTCCAGTTGCTGCAACCAAAGTTACATACGCAGCCGATGCATTCTTTGACTTTGACAAGTCCGTGATCAAACCAGCCGGCAAAGCCAAGCTGGATGACTTGGTTCAAAAGATCAAAGGCATCAACCTGGAAGTGATTATTGCAGTCGGCCATACCGATTCCATCGGTACCGATGCATACAATCAGAAGCTGTCGATTCGCCGTTCGGAAGCTGTCAAGGCTTATCTGGTATCCAAAGGCATTGAGAAAAACCGCGTTTACACCGAAGGCAAAGGCAAGAAACAGCCTATTGCTGACAACAAAACCGCCGAAGGCCGTGCGAAAAATCGTCGCGTGGAAATCGAAGTGGTCGGTACCCGCGCCCAATAAGAATCCTTCCGGATTTTCAGAAAACCGCGCCGCGGCGCGGTTTTCTTATGGGTGCGGATAACTGCTCATCCAGTGTGCTCTGTGGCTGTTTCAGCGGCCTATGCAGTAAACAGTTGGTAAATCCAGCGCCGGGCCAGACTTGTCCTGTCGCCACGCGCTGACATGGGCACTCCGCGACCAGCCCCTGTCCATCGTCAAGCCAGAGCTCAGCGCCAGGCGGGTAGTTCCTTGAAGCGCTTTTAGCAGCGCCTGCAGCAAGGTGGCATTGCGGTAGGGGGTTTCAATAAAGAGCTGGGTCTGCCCGGTTCTTAGTGCCAGTGACTCCAACTCCCGGATGCGCTGGATGCGGTCACTCGCTTCTTGCGGCAGGTAGCCGACAAACGCGAAATTCTGACCATTGAGGCCGCTTGCTGCCAGCGCCAGCATCAGCGACATCGGCCCCGTGAGCGGGATCACCTGAACCCCGAGGTCGTGGGCTGCGCGTACCACCGACGAACCCGGGTCGGCGATGGCGGGCATGCCGGCTTCGCTGACCAGGCCCATGTCGCACCCTTGCGTGGCAGGTACGAGCAGCGGCCGCGCATCGAAGTTGCCGGTATGGTCCCCTTTTTTGTGCACCTCGCGTGGAAGTTCCTGAATTTGAAGCGACCGCAACGGATGGGTCAGGGGCTGCAGTTCGTCAACGCGCTTCAAATAGGCGCGCGTGCTCTTGCTATTTTCGCAAATCCAGCAGGACAGCCGGGCGGCGACTTGCAGCGTTTGCCAGGGCATCACGTCTTGCAGAGGAGATCGGGAGTCACAGCCAAAGTCAAGCGGCGCAGGTACCAGGTAAAGCTTTCCTTTAGTGATCGTGGTCATGATGCGTGAATCTTCTGGTCCGCAAGCAGGGCGATACCGGCGGCCTGGATCATCTTGCAGGTGCGGATCAATGGCAGCCCGACCAGCGCTGTGGGGTCATCGCTGTCAATCGACTCCAGCAACGCGATACCCAGGCCTTCGCTCCTGGCGCTCCCTGCGCAGTCATAGGGTTGCTCGGCACGCAAGTAGTTTTCAATCTCGTTATCCGTCAGTTGGCGAAACTTTACGCGAACTGCAGCCAGGCTGCTTTGTTCAAACCCGTTTTCCAGACATACCACGGCCACTGCGGTTTGGAACATCACCGTTTGCCCTTGCATCTGCCGCAATTGCATGATCGCCCTTTCATGGGTACCCGGTTTGCCAAGTGGCAGACCATTGAGGTCGGCCACCTGATCAGCGCCAATGACCACGGCCCGGGGAAAAATGCGGGCAACCGCGCGCGCCTTGACCAGGGCCAGCCGCTCGGCAGTTTCACGCGGGGCCTCGCCGGGCAAGGGAGATTCATCCACATCGGGGGCGACCACATCAAACGGAATTTGCAGGCGCCGCAGCAGTTCGTTCCGGTAGCGTGAGGTCGAGCCCAAAATCAGTGGGCGTCTTGTGGAGGATGCGTTACCCCGCGGATTTTCAGAGTTCATTCCCTGATTCTCTTACACTGCCAACATGTCAAGTTCACTTCAAGCCAATCGGCTCAACTTGCCGGCGCTTGCCCGGGAAGGCGTGCCGCTCATTGCAAGCATTCCGCTACAGAAACTGAAGCGCATCGCGAAGGAAACACAAGGGCTGCAGCCGGATTCTTCTGTATATTTGGAAGCCAGGGCCGAATTTCGGCCAAATCCGGGCGCTGATGATGTAGTGTGGTTGCATCTTCAGGCCGAAACATCGCTCCTGTTGACCTGCCAGCGCTGCACAGGGGCAGTCCTCGTATTGCTGAAAGTCGATCAGTGGTACCGCTTTGTTGCCACCGAGGATATTGCCATGGCTGAAGATGACCAGTCTGAAGAGGACTTGTTGGTCTTGGAGCCGCAGTTTGATCTGCTTGCCTTGCTGGAGGATGAACTGTTGATGGCCTTGCCACTGGTCCCCATGCATGACGCCTGCCCGGTCGCCCCCACACTGAGCGTCGGTGATGCTGATATTGCGGGCGAATCCGGCGCGAAGCCGAATGCCTTCGCAGCATTGGCTCAACTCAGGAGAAAATAGCCGGATTCACTTCCGAGCCTTCTGCCAGTGTGTTCGTCATGCCTCATTGGCTGGTGAGCGAGGTGTTGGCAAAAGTGACCGGAAATCAAGCTATAATCAACAGCTTCCCGCACCAATGCACTCTTGGCGTCCCCTACGGGCCAAGTTCCGCAGACTTGGCAACTTGGTGCGTAATTATCAATTACCTAACACCCTCCCAGGAGCGGATCATGGCCGTCCAGCAGAACAAAAAGTCACCTTCCAAGCGCGGTATGCATCGTTCGCACAATGCACTGACCGTGCCAGGCATCGCTGTGGAATCAACCACCGGCGAAACCCATTTGCGTCACCACATCAGCCCTACCGGCTTCTACCGCGGCCGCAAGGTATTGAAAACCAAAGCTGAAGCCTGATCTCACGCTTTCGGAGTCGGCCCGCACTCATCCTGCGGGCTTTTCGCTTTTCTTTTGCATAACCTCCCATTCGTGACTGCACTGACCTTCCCATGATCACGATTGCTGTGGATGCCATGGGTGGCGACTTCGGTCCGGCTGTCACCCTCCCGGCAAGTCAGGCATTTCTGGACGCTCACCCGGATGCGTCGCTGGCCCTTGTGGGTCGGACGGATGTCTTGGCAACGCACCCGCTGCATGCCCGGCTACTATCCAATGCCCGCTGCCGGATTATTGCAGCCAGTGACGTTGTTACCATGGATGATTCGCTGGAAATTGCTCTGCGGCGCAAGAAGGATTCATCCATGCGGGTGGCGATGAATCAGGTCAAGAGCGGCGTTGCCCAAGCAGCTGTCTCAGCGGGTAATACTGCTGCGCTCATGGCCATCGCCCGCTACGTATTGAAAACCATGGATGGCGTAGACCGGCCAGCCATCGCAGGACAAATCCCGAACGTGATGGGCACGGCCACTACAGTGCTGGACATGGGCGCCAATGTGGATTGCTCAGCAGAGCACCTGCTGCAGTTTGCTGTCATAGGCTCAGCGCTGGTATCTGTGCTTAGCGGCAGCAACAACCCGTCGGTTGGCTTGCTCAATATTGGTGAGGAGGCCATAAAAGGTAATGAAGTCATCAAAAAGGCGGGTGAACTGCTGCGATCGGCTTCAAATTCTGGTGATCTGAATTTCTATGGAAATGTTGAGGGCAACGATATTTTCAAGGGGACGGTAGAGATTGTGGTCTGTGACGGTTTTGTTGGAAATGTCGCACTCAAGACCAGCGAAGGCTTGGCTTCGATGATCAGCGAATTTTTAAAGCGGGAGTTTTCACGCAATATTTTCACAAAAATTGCTGCCATCATCGCCTATCCCATCTTATCTGCGCTCAAGAGGCGAGTTGATCATCGACGCTACAACGGTGCCGCATTACTTGGCCTGCGCGGACTGGTTTTCAAGAGCCATGGTTCGGCAGATGCTTTTGCGTTTGAGCGGGCGCTGAATCGGGCTTATGATGCGGCTCGGAACAATCTGCTCGAGAGAGTTCGCGAGCGTATCAACCATGCTGCACCTTTACTGGTTGCGGCGCATCTATCACCGCCAACGAATGCATCGCCGGCGGTCTCATCCATGGCACTTGACTCGCCGGGTTCAACGCCGGCACATTAATCGGCATATTCATCCATGACCCGTTATTCACGCATCACCGGCACTGGGAGTTATTTGCCACCGCGCCGGCTTACCAATGCCGAACTCGCTGCAGAACTGGCTCTCAGGGGTGTTGAAACCTCTGATGAATGGATTGTGGAGCGCACCGGGATTCGGGCTCGTCACTTCGCCGCGCCCGATGTTTCCAGCAGTGATCTGGCCACGGTGGCCGCCCGGAACGCCCTGGAAGCCGCAGGTGTGCAGGCGTCTGAGATTGACCTCATTATTGTTGCAACATCCACGCCGGACATGGTGTTTCCTTCCGTTGCCTGCATTGTGCAGAACAAGCTGGGTATTGCCGGTTGCCCGGCATTTGACGTCCAGGCAGTCTGCTCCGGATTTATCTATGCACTGACCATTGCCGACGCCATGATCAAATCCGGTTCAGTCTCACGAGCGCTGGTGATTGGTGCTGAAGTGTTTTCGCGCATACTGGATTTTTCAGATCGAACCACCTGTGTACTGTTCGGTGATGGCGCGGGCGCGGTGGTGCTTGAGGCGTCGGATACACCCGGCATTCTTGCCAGCGATTTGCACGCCGACGGCAAGTATGTGGGTATCTTGTGTGTACCGGGCCATGTGATGGGGGGTCAGGTGCTGGGAAGCCCACTCTTGACGATGGACGGGCAGGCCGTGTTCAAGCTGGCCGTGGGCATGCTTGAAGGCACGGCCCGCGCAGCGTTGACAAAGGCAAACCTGACTGCTGCGGATATCGACTGGATGATTCCGCATCAGGCCAATCTCCGCATCATGCAGAGCACCACCAGAAAGTTGAAAATGCCATTGGAGAAGATGATTGTCACGGTTGACCAGCATGGCAATACATCAGCAGCGTCAATCCCGCTCGCGCTGGACGTTTCGGTGCGTAGCGGCAAGGTCAAAAAGGGCGATACCCTCATGCTTGAAGGTGTGGGTGGGGGCTTCACCTGGGGTGCGGTGCTTCTCAACTATTGAGATGAGACGGCAAGGGCGGGAGGATTTCCGGTGCAACTCAAGCGGGCCAAGCAATGTCATGGCATTGGGGTCTTTTCTTGAAATAAGCGCTGAAGCCCGTGAGGGCTTGAAATGTATGAAAAACGGAGTGGAAATTTGAAATCTTTCGCGTTTGTCTTTCCCGGGCAGGGATCACAGTCGGTTGGCATGCTGGACGCTTGGGGCGATCATCCTGTCGTCAGGCAAACGCTGGTGGAGGCTTCGGATGCACTCGACCAGGATGTGGCCCTGCTGATCAAGAACGGCACCAAGGAAGTGCTGGCCCTGACGACCAACACCCAGCCGGTGATGCTGGTGGCAGGCGTCGCGGCTTATCGGGTCTGGATGGCTGAAACTGGCGTTGCCCCGGCCCTGGTGGCTGGCCATTCGTTGGGCGAATATTCGGCGCTGGTGGCGTCAGGCGTGCTGACTCTGGCGCAGGCTGCTCCGCTGGTGCGCTTTCGCGCGCAGGCCATGCAGGACGCGGTTCCTCTGGGCGTGGGCGCGATGGCCGCAATCCTGGGGCTGGAAGCCGACAGGGTTATTGAGGGATGCGCCGAAGCCGTGCAAACATTTGGGCCCAACACGTCGGAAGTGGTGGAGGCCGTCAACTTTAACGACCCAATGCAGACGGTCATTGCGGGCAGCAAGGCTGCGGTGGACAAAGCCTGTGAGGTGCTCAGGGCCAATGGCGCCAAGCGTGCCTTGCCTTTGACTGTTTCTGCACCATTCCACTCGAGCCTGATGAAGCCAGCGGCGGAAAAGCTCAGGGAAAAGCTGGCGACCATGCATTTTGCAACTCCTGAAATCCCTGTTGTCAACAATATCGGGGCAGCCATCGAGGTAGATGTTGATCGTATTCGGGCGGCACTGTATGAACAGGCATTTGGCCCGGTGCGATGGTTCGAATGTATTCGAACCATCAAGGCGCGGGGAGTGACCACCATTGTCGAATGCGGACCGGGCAGGGTGCTGGCCGGCATGGTGAAGAGAATTGATCCGGAATTGACGGGTGTGTCCTTGTTCGATCCAGCCTCGCTGGTTGAAGTGAAGGAGATGCTGGCATGAGCGAAGTCAAGTTTGAAGGTCAAGTTGCCCTTGTCACAGGTGCATCACGCGGCATAGGTGCTGCCATAGCGCTAGAGCTGGCTCAAAAAGGCCTGAAGGTGATTGGCACGGCGACCAGCGACGAAGGGGCTGAAAAAATCAGCCGAACCCTCGCCGCATTTGCGGGCTGTGCTGGCAAAAATCTGGACGTGAACGATGCAGCCGCGGCTGAGGTGCTGATCGAGGGCATCGTAAAAGAACATGGCGGTTTGCAGGTTCTAGTCAATAACGCCGGCATTACGCGCGACATGCTGGCGTTGCGTCTCAAGGATGATGATTGGGATGCGGTACTCAATACCAATCTTAAAGCGGTATTTCGCATGAGCCGGGCGGTGATGCGCATCATGATGAAACAACGCTATGGCCGCATCATCAACATCACTTCGGTGGTGGGTGCGTCGGGCAATTCCGGTCAGTCCAACTACGCTGCAGCCAAGGCGGGTGTGGCCGGGATGACGCGCGCGCTGGCGCGCGAACTTGGTTCGCGCAACATCACGGTCAATTGCGTGGCGCCGGGTTTTATTGAGACTGATATGACAGCGGGCTTGCCCGAAGAGCAGCAAAGACTGCTTCTGAGCCAGATTCCGCTGGGTCATCTCGGAAAACCCCAGGATATTGCACATGCCGTGGCCTTTGTAGCCAGTCCTCAGGCCGCTTACATTACCGGGCAGGAAATTCACGTTAATGGCGGTATGTATATGTAATGGGCAAAAGGGTTGACGTTGTCAGTTTTGTCGGAAAAGTCAGATTGACAGTGTTAAAACTCAAGAAAATCGAAGCCGGTTTTATCCGTCCGGCCCGGTACGTGGAGAAACAACTCCAACGCGGTAAAATCACGGATTAATTTACAACCCTCAGAGGGAACTATGAGCGATATCGAAGCACGTGTTAAGAAAATCATTGCCGAGCAACTTGGCGTGGAAGAAGGTCAAGTCACCAGTGAAAAGGCCTTTGTGGCTGATTTGGGCGCTGACTCACTTGACACCGTAGAACTGGTCATGGCTCTGGAAGACGAGTTTGGCATTGAGATTCCCGACGAAGATGCCGAAAAGATCACAACTGTCCAAAACGCGATTGACTACGCGAACACCCATCAAAAAGCCTGAGGCTCAAAGCCCTGGCGGCTTTATCCCGTTTGTCTTTGCCCACAGCTAGCCTGAAAGAGCGGTTGCGTTTTTTCAGGTTTATTTTCAGGATCACTGAATGAGCCGTCGTCGTGTTGTCGTGACAGGTCTGGGTTGTGTCAGCCCGGTAGGCAACACCGTGGCCGCAGCTTGGGCCAATTTGCTGGCCGGAACACCCGGCATTGACCTGATTACCCTGTTTGATGCAAGCAATCTTGCATGCAGATTTGCCG
>JAHFQQ010000341.1 GCA_023259235.1 Polaromonas sp.
GCAGCGACGGGCCGCCCCGAGCGAGTTCAGCCCCCCCGGGGGGCAGCGAGGACACGCCAGTGCCGAGCGTGGGGGCCAGGAAACGCAGCGACGGGCCGCCCCGAGCGAGTTCAGCCCCCCCGGGGGGCAGCGAGGACACGCCAGTGCCGAGCGTGGGGGCCAGGAAACGCAGCGACGGGCCGCCCCGAGCGAGTTCAGCCCCCCGGGGGGGTAGCGAGGACACGCCAGTGCCGGGCGTGGGGGCCATGTTGCGATCGCGCACGGTGCCGATGAAACTGCAGACCGCGCCGACGCGCTTGTCATTGGCGCGCAGGGCCGCAATCTCGTCGGCAAGGTTGAAGTCGCCGCTTTGAATCGATACGCGCGCTGGCATGGCATCAACCCCCGGTCACAGGCGGAAAAAAGGCCACCTCGCAGCCTTCGCTCAATACGGCCGACTCGTCAACCATGACCTGGTCGAGCGCCATGCGAACCGACCTGCCGCGCGCCAGGCTGGCGGCGTGGGCGGGGCTGGCGGCCAGCAGCTCATCGCGCAAGCCCGACAGGGTGGGCGCCAGGGTTTCGCGCCGCTCGCTGCCCTGCCCGATGGCTTCGCGAATGGAGGCAAAGTACTTGATGGTGACTTTCATGCAGGGCCTTTCACGCGGCAACGTTCATGACAGAAGCGCTGAAAACGGGATGAACCGGACCATGTCGCCGCGCGCAATGGTTTGGCCAGGCAGGTTGTCAACCAGCCCATCGCCCCAGACGGTGGAAGTGAGAACGCCCGAGCTCTGGTTCCTGAACAGTTCCAGAGCGCCCGTGGCGTTCTGCTTCACGCGCAAGAATTCACGGCGTTTATCGGCTCTGGCCCAATCAAAATCAGCGTGAACAGCTATTGATTCAGGAGCAAGTGCGGTCGCCCCCTGAAGCTTGAGGAGAAACGGCCGGACCAGCAGCAAGAAGGTGACGAAGCTCGATACCGGATTGCCTGGCAGACCCATGAAGTGTGCCGCGCCAATATGGCCATAGGCAAACGGTTTGCCCGGCTTGATGGCGATCTGCCAGAGGTTGAGCTCGCCCAGCGATTGCACTGCGGGCTTGATATGGTCTTCTTCACCGACCGAAACGCCGCCGCTGGTCAAAATCAGGTAGTGGCTCTGGCTCGCCCCACCCAGCGCGGCCACGGTTGCGTCGAGCCGGTCGGGCACGATGCCCAGATCGGTCACGCTGCAGCCCAGCCGCAGCAACAGGGCCTTGAGAAAGAAGCGGTTGGAGTTGTAGATGGTGCCGGGTTTCAGGTCGGCGGGCAGAACCTCGCCGGGCATCACCAGTTCGTCACCCGTGGAGAACAATGCCACGCGCGGCCGCCTGGCGACCTGCAGCATGCCAAAACCAATGCTGGCGGCCAGCCCAAGCCCGGCCGGTCCCAGCCGGGTGCCGCGATGCAGCACCACCGTGCCGGCGGCGACGTCTTCACCGCGGCGGCGAATCCACTGCCCAGGTTGCGGCTGTCGCTGAATGCGAACCCCGGGCGCGCCACCCGCCTCCGGATCGATTGTTTCGCAGAGTTCCTGCATCACCACGGCATCGGCGCCGGGTGGAATCGGGGCGCCGGTGAAAATTCGCGCCGCACAGAACGGCTCCAGCGCGCGCCCGCTGCTGCCGGCCGGAATGCGCTGGTTGACCTGCAGCACGCCGGCGGCGCTGGTCCAGTCGGCGCAGCGCACCGCGTAGCCGTCCATGGAACTGTTGTCGAGCGCCGGCACATCCAGGCTGGACACCAGATCCTGGGCCAGCACGCGGCCATCGGCGTCAAAGGTGGAAACCGCCTCGAAACCGGGCAGCGGCAGGGCCCGGGCCAGCAACTCCGTGAGCGCCTCGTCGAGCGGCTTCATCGGGGCCCGCGCCACCGGTGCCGTGCCGGCTGGGGTAAATGGTGCTGTCGGCGGGATCGGTGCAGGGTTCATGGCAGGGTATTCAGGGCTGGCGCGCGAGCTCTAGAGTTGATCAAAACGCTCTTCGAAGGAATAGTAAAACCTATCGGGATTGTTGACCAGGTAATCGGCCACGGCATCCGCATCGTTCAAATCCAGCACGGTGAGCAAGGTTGCCTGCGGCAGCTTTTCGGGGGTGTCGGTGGCGATGGCGACGATGAAATTGTCGTCCATGTAGCGCGCCGGCCGGCCGGCATAGTTGTCCGACGCGGCGCGCCAGACTTCAATCTTGTGCAGATCACTGTCCTTGAAGCCTTCCACCAGCACCCAGTCCACGCCCTCGTACAACTCGGCGATCAGGTGGTGAACCGTCAGCTCGCACGGCTTTTCAAACTCGCGCATCAGCGCCAGCCGGTTCGGCGAAGCCACCACCACCTCGAAGGCGCCGGCCTCGCGATGCCGGTAGGTGTCTTTGCCCGGGCGGTCAATGTCAAAACTGTGATGGGCGTGCTTCACAACCGATACCCGCAGGCCGCGAAGCTTGAGCGCCGGGATCAGCTTTTCCACCAGTGTTGTCTTGCCCGAGCCAGAGTACCCGGCAAATCCGACCACGTTCATGAATTGGCTTTCAATAAATAAATTTGCTATTAATTAAATAGCTGTTTGTGCCCGTAGTACATGGGCTGGAAGCCTGTTTAATGAATGTTTTCGTAACGACACAACGCACCCACGAAGACTAGCTTCCATCCGGGTAGTTAAACATTTTCGGCAATGTATTGCTTGATCACCGCGACGTCGGCAGGCAGCACTTCGACGTGCTTTGGCAAGTCCTCGATGCCCTCAAACCGGGCCGGGCGCGGCGGCGTTTTGCCCAGTGCTTCCTGAATCGTTTCAGCGAACTTGATCGG
>JAHFQQ010000122.1 GCA_023259235.1 Polaromonas sp.
GCAATGTGGCGGAAAGTAATGCGGCCCTTGCTCAGATCGTAAGGCGAGAGCTCAAGTGAGACCTGGTCACCGGCCAGAATGCGGATATGGTTCTTGCGCATCTTGCCCGAGGTGTAAGCCACAAGTTTGTGACCGTTGTCCAGGGTGACGCGAAAGCGTGAATCGGGCAGCACTTCGTCCACCAACCCGTGCATTTCAATCAGTTCTTCTTTGGCCATGATCCAGTTCCTTGAGAATTATAAAAACTTGTCTGTAAAGGCTTGCCCGCGCGGGTCATCCATTCGTCAGGCGCAGGCCGGCGAGGAGCGATCGTGAATCCAGCACATGGCGTGTTCGGTGGCGAAATGCACGGCGGCAGCCGCACTGTCAAAAAGTCTGCTGAAACGCAAAACGCGGTCGTGCGTGCCGCTGCCGCGGCCGGAGCGGATGGAAACCGACGCGGCGAACCGGCCGCCTTCGCCTAGCTGCCTGGCCAACGGAGAGACAAGGTATTTGCCAACCGCAAATGGAGTGTGATAAATCGTCATAAAATCTTGCGCCAGGTATTTTTCCCGGCTTGATAAATAAAAGTTAATAAGGCATTCAATGACTTGCAGGCAAGCCGGCGCGTATTCGGTTTTCCGCCTGCGCGGCCCTTGAGAGGGCCAAAGCAGCTTGAGCCAGGAGTGGGCACCGTTGGGAGAAGTGCTCGCCAGGAAACAGGAACAGTGCTAAGAGGGTTCAGGGCAGTAGGGGCACTGAAAGCACTGTCAAAGCGCTGTAAATTCGGGCTCTGGGAAGCGCCGCATTTGATAAGGAAGCCCTTGACAACGGAGCTTCAATGTAAAAAACTTGTACGTTTTACCGAATCGCTTATTGTAACCGCGTCACGGCAACCGCGTACTTTGACTTGTTTCAGCCCACCCCCGCTTCAAGCCTAACAAGCTTCGAGCGGTTAAACTAGATGGTTCGGAAGCGTGGCAGAGTGGTCGATTGCACCGGTCTTGAAAACCGGCAAAGGGAAACCTTTCGTGAGTTCGAATCTCACCGCTTCCGCCATTGGCCCTTGTCCCGCAAGGGCTCCCGGGCTGTTGGGGCCTTCTACCCACCACACCACCCGCCAATTGACTTGATGTGACAGGGCGACACGGCATGCCCCCAATCGGAAAATTGCTTGTCGAACTGCTGTCGTCAAGGAGCGGCCTTCGCGCGCTCAGGATCGAAGGATCGAAGCCACTATTGCGTGGTTGCATCGCTCGGCGGTAAACCTTGGTTTCGCTCGCTTGCGGCTTTGAATGCTCGCAGTTCTGATCAGAATGACTGAGCATGCAAGCTACCTGGAGTGCAGCAATCAATCACAGGTTGCGGTAAAGACTAAAAACTCCTGTTCTCCAGTCACACGCGCTTGTTGCGTAAGGCCGGAGTCGAGATGACCAGCTGTCACAATGCCTTCTATACTGGCAACACGCGCCCCCTTGCAAGGCGTGGCAGGAGGTGACTTGTGGCCTGGCATACGTGGTTGATTTATCTCGTCGCGGCGGTGGGCCTCTCGCTCACGCCTGGCCCCAACAGCCTGCTGGCGCTGACCAACGGCGCGCTGCACGGCCACCGCCGCACGCGCTGGACGGTGGCGGGCGGCGCTCTGGGCTTTGTGGCGGTGATTGCGCTTTCCATGCTGGGAATTGGCGCACTGTTGCAGGCCTCGGCCAGTGCGCTGCTGGTGCTCAAGTGGGTCGGTGGCGCCTACCTGGTGTGGCTGGGCATCCAGCTCTGGCGCGCGCCGCCGCTGCAGCTCAAGCCCAGCGCGGACGCACCACTTCCGCGGCGCAGCCAGCTGTTTCGCCAGGGGCTGTTCGCGGCGGTGTCCAACCCCAAGGCGCTGCTGTTCTACGGCGCCTTTTTGCCCCAGTTTCTCGACCCGGCACGCAGCCTGTGGCTGCAGTTCGTGGTCATGGCGGGTACTTTTGCAGTAATCGAGTGCGTGGTTGAAATGCTGCTCTCCCGCATGGCGCACCGCATTCGCCCGGTACTGGATCGCTATGGCAAGCGCTTCAACCGCATCTGCGGCGGCGCCTTTGCGGCCATGGGCGTAGCGCTGCCGATGACGCGCTGATCGGTCGTTTCACAAGCGCTGTTGCATGTACACCGCGCCATCCCCAAAGTCGGCGAGGCGCTGGCGCTGGTGGATTTCCTGTAGAGTGGTGCACGACATAGCCGTGTCGTTCCCAAAACCTTTACGGTCCGCGATGCTTTGGCGTGTACCTTGGTGCGGTCCAGGCACACCGCGCCTATCCTGAGCGGTTTCATCTATCGACCCATCTCCATCACCTGGGCCAACATGCTTTGTGTGCTTATCACGCTTCCCGTCCGGTTACGCCGCTAAAAACAGTTCCTGCAAGTCGTTCAGAAAATCAAAACCCCGCGCGGTCGGCTTGACACGAACAAAATCGCGCTCGATCAGCCCTTTGCGCTCGGCTTCTTCCAGACCGGGCATGATGGCGGTGAGGGGCAGGCCGGTTTTTTCCGTAAAGTCCTGCAGCCTGAACCCTTCCCTGAGCCGCAAGGCGTTAAGCATGAATTCAAACGGCAGGTCGCGACGGCTCACTTCGATATCCTGCGCCACGGCATCTCCCGCCAGGGCTTTTTCCATATAAAGCCCGGGCTCGCGGTAACGCACCTGACGAATCACGCGGTGGGGAAAGCTGAGCTTGCTGTGTGCGCCGGCGCCAATTGCCAGGTAGTCGCCAAACTGCCAGTAGTTCAGGTTGTGAAAGCAAAGATGCCCCGGCCTGGCGTAGGCCGACACTTCATAACGCGCAAGTCCGGCCCCCTCGGTCATTTCGGTGATCCGGTCGAGCATGGCGTAGGCCAGGTCTTCTTCGGGCAGCACCGGCGGGAATTTTGCAAAGTAGGTGTTGGGCTCGATCGTCAGTTGGTAAATTGAAATATGGGGCGGTTGCAGCGCAAGCGCCTGGCGCATGTCGTGCTCCAGATTTTCCATCGTCTGGCCGGGCAGCGCGTACATGATGTCGAGATTGAAGGTGTCAAACGCTTGCGCCGCTTCGTCAACGGCCGCAATCGCCTGGTCGCGGTCATGCACACGGCCGAGTGCCTTGAGGTGGCGGTCGTCAAAACTTTGCACGCCGACGGACAGGCGCGTGACGCCGGCGCTGCGAAAGGCCTTGAAGCGGTCCTTCTCAAAGGTGCCGGGGTTGGCTTCCAGTGTGATTTCGCAGTCGGCCTCCAGCGGCAGGCGGGCGCGGACATCGCTCAGCAGACGGTCAATGGCCTGCGGTGAAAACAGGCTGGGTGTGCCACCACCAATAAAGATGCTGTGCACCGTGCGGCCCCAGACCAGCGGCAGCGAGGCTTCCAGATCAGCCATTAGCGCATCAAGGTAGCGCTGCTCCGGCACCCTCTCAGGCAGCACACCCGACAGCTCATGTGAATTGAAATCGCAATAGGGACACTTTTTCAGGCACCAGGGTAAATGGACATAGAGCGTCAAGGGCGGCAGCGCGCGCAGTTGCAGGGTGCCGCTGCGCATGTAGTGTTGAATATCCTGGCGGGCCATGGTTTTACAGCCAGCGCTCACGTATCAGAGCCAGCATCTGCCGGGCTGCCTTGCCGCGATGGCTGTTGGCGTTTTTCACCTCGACGGGCAACTGGGCAAAGGTTTGGCCGAACTCGGGAATGAACATCACCGGATCAAAACCAAACCCGTTGCTGCCCTTGGGCGCAGTGGCAATTTCACCAGACACCCGCCCCGACGCAATCAGCGGCTCCGGATCGTCTTCGGAGCGCAGCGCCACCAGCGTGCTCACCAGTGCCGCGCGACGCTGGGTCGGCTGGGGCAAACCCGCCATCTGCTCCAGCAAGGCCTTGACGTTGTTATCGTCGCCCTTGGCGTAGCCAAACCGCGTAGCATAAAACGCCGTGTCCACGCCCGGCAAGCCGCCGAAAGCGTCCACGCACAAACCGGCATCGTCGGCCAGCGCAGGCAGGCCACTGAGCCTGGATGCGTGGCGGGCTTTGGCGAGCGCATTTTCGACAAAGGTGCGAAAAGGCTCCGAGGCCTCGGAGATGCCCAGCTCAGACTGGCGCAACAATTGCAGACCGAGCGGCGCGAACATGGCCTGCAGCTCGGCGAGTTTCCCCTGGTTGTTTGATGCAAGTACGATTTTCATCAATGAAAAGTGGCTCTAGCCCACGCTATACCTAAGTATCCAGCTACTAATTAGATAGTGAATGTTTCTGGATGGCGACCAGTTCGGTGATGCCTTTTTCGGCCAGCGCCAGCAATGCGTCCATTTCCTCGCGTGAAAAGGCAGCGCCTTCCGCCGTGCCCTGCACTTCCACAAAATGGCCGGCACCCGTCATGACAATATTCATGTCGGTGTCTGCCGCCGAGTCCTCGGTGTATTCCAGGTCCAGCATGGGATTGCCCCACACAATACCGACCGAAATGGCAGCCACATGACTGAGAATTGGCGATTCCTGGAGCTTGCCGCTGGCGAGCAAAGTGCTGATGGCATCCTGCGCGGCCACAAAGGCGCCGGTGATGCTGGCCGTGCGGGTGCCGCCATCGGCCTGAATCACATCGCAGTCGAGATGAATTGTGCGCTCACCCAATTTTTTCAGATCAAACACGGAACGCATGGCGCGGCCGATCAGGCGCTGGATTTCCTGGGTGCGACCGCTCTGTTTGCCGCGTGCTGCTTCGCGGTCGCTGCGCGTGTGCGTGGCGCGTGGCAGCATGCCGTATTCAGCGGTGACCCAGCCCTCACCACTGCCCTTTTTGTGGCTGGGGACTTTTTCCTCAACCGAGGCGGTGCACAGAACCCGGGTGGCGCCAAATTCAATCAACACCGATCCTTCTGCATAAGCGGTGTAATGACGCGTGATGCGTACCGGACGAAGGGCATCCAGGGCGCGCGCGCCGCTTCTGGAAAACTGACTCATGGTAAATGGCTTTCTGGCGTGCAATACCGGATCAATGGGAAAAGGGAGCTCCTGTCAGCACCGGCGCGCCAAGCATGACCTGGGTGCTGTCAGGCTCTTCTTGCCGCAGTGCGGCGGATGGCCTCGTTGATTTCGGCGATGGACTTCTCGATTGTCGCCTCATCGAGCTCATCAGGCATGGTATCGAGCAAGCCCGCCTGGATGGTCGAGGCGAACACCCCGTCCATAACGCTGTCGGTGGACACGCCGCGGGTCGATTCAAAAGCATCCGGGGTTTCCCATTCCATGGCCAGAACGGTCACGTTATCGCTGTGTTCGCCTGCACTGCGCAAAGCCGCCTCGACCAGATCCGGCACCGCATCTGACACGCTTTTGCTGGCCAGTTGCGTGACAATTTCCTCATCGCTCAGGGTACCCCACAGGCCATCCGAGCACAGCAGCAACTTGTCGCCCTGCTGCAGGATGACCGGGCCCGTAATGTCAAAAACGGGCTTGGTCGGCGAACCCAGACAGGTAAACAGGATGTTGCGGTTGATGTTCTCAAGCTTGATGACTCCGGCGCTTTGCTGCTCGAGGTAGGAATGATCACGAGTACGCGTCAGCAATTCACCGTCACGCACGACATACAGGCGCGAATCTCCGCAATGCGCCCAGGTGGCCCCGGCGCCCTGCAAAATTACCGCCACCACGGTAGTCCTGGGTGTATCGAGCATGCCTTTTTCGCTGGCGTAGTGAATGATCTGGTGATGCGCGGCCATCACCGCAATTGACAGAAATTCCGCCGTGTCTTCAATGATGGGCCGCGCTTCCTTCTGATACAGCGCCGCAATGGTCTGCAGCGCCAGTTGCGCCGCCACTTCGCCCTCGGGATGCCCGCCCATGCCATCAGCCAGCACGAACAGACCCGATTCGCGGGTGTAGCAGTAACCCATGCGGTCTTCGTTTTTAGCACGACCGCCCCTTCGGCTCACCTGAAAGACGGAGAATTTCATTTGAACCTGGTCGCAAGGGCGGTTGCCTTGCGCGCAGTTTTTTTGGTGTCGGACACTATGTTGTCAAACTGCAATCGCACTTTTTCGCTGACGGTGAGTTTGGTGTAACGACGTTCAGCTTCCCGGCTCAATTCCTTTTGCAAGGCAAACACCGATTGGGGTCGGGACAGCGGGTCCAGCGACATGCACCACTCGACAACTTCAATCAGGTTGTCCGAGTAAACGCCGCGCAGGCGTGACAGCGCCAGCGACAGGCGATCTTTTTCAAGGCGCTGCGGCGCATCATTGGGCGGGTAGCCCTGCATCGAGGCGTAAATGCAGGCGCCGATCGCGTAAATATCGGTCCAGGGACCCATCGAGGCATCGCGGCGGTACATCTCGGGCGCGGCAAACCCGGGCGTGTACATGGGGCGGATGAAATTGCCCTCTTTGGAAAGCACTTCGCGCGCGGCGCCAAAGTCAATCATCACGGCCCGGTTGTCGTCGGTAATGAAGATATTGGCCGGCTTGATATCCAGGTGCAGCATCTTATGCTGATGCACGATGCGCAGGCCGCGCAGGATTTCGTCAAAGAGCGAGCGAATGGTCGATTCGCGAAACACCTTCTGCTTTTTCAGTTCACGGGCGGTGATGATGAAGTCCTGCAGGGTGCAGCCCTCCAGGTAATTCATCACCATGTAGACGGTCTCGTTCTCGCGAAAGAAATTCAGCACGCTCACCACCGAGCCGTGTGAAATTTGCGCCAGCGATCGGCCTTCTTCAAAAAAACTCTTCAGCCCAAGGCGGTACAGGGAAAGCTTTTCCGACTGAACCTGCGGCAACAACTCCCCCGGGCCACGACTGGCCAGCGACGATGGCAAATACTCCTTGATGGCGACCTGCTGCCCCTCGTTGTCAACGGCCAAGTAAACTACCCCGAACCCGCCGGCCGAAAGCTTTCGCACAATACGGTAGCCACCAATGACGGTGCTGGGCGGCAGCGGTGCGGGCTTGACCTTTGACATAATTTTGGGTGAGCTTGGCGACCATGTCACCATTCGTCATGTATTCTCTTTAGTAAAGCGTACTTACAAATGCCAGTTTATAGCATGACGGGCTATGCGGCCATGCAGACAAGCGCGGCGCAGGCCACCCCCGACACCGACGCGCGCCTTGACACCAACTCCCATCTCGGCGTCGAGATACGTTCCGTCAACAGCCGCTTCCTGGACCTGACCTTGCGGCTGCCCGATGAGCTGCGGCAGACCGAGCCGGCTCTGCGGGAATTGCTGACCGGCAGGCTCAAGCGCGGCAAGATAGAATTGCGGGCGTCCCTTGAAGGCGCATCAGGAAGCAGCCTGCGCGCCCCCTCGTCGGCAACGCTGCAGCGCCTGGGCTCCCTCGAAGACAGCATCAAGTCATGGCTGCCACAAGCCGCAGCGCTCAGCGTGGCCGACATTCTCAGGATCGCCACCAACGAAGACAAAAAACCCCATGACTACAGCGAAGAGCTGCTCAAGCTGGCAGAGCAAGTGCTTACCGAACTGATGTCGGCCCGCGAGCGGGAGGGCGCTCGCCTGGCCCACACGCTGCTGGAGCGGACCGCTCAGCTGCGCGCATTGACAGCGCTGGCGGGCCCCATGGTTCCCAGGCTGGTTGAGCAGCAAAAGGCCCGTTTTCTGGAGCGCTGGAGGGAAGCCATGGGCTTGCAGGGCAACAGCACCCTGCCGGAACTGGCGCTGGACCGAGCCCTGACCGAGGCCACTGCATTTGCCATCCGGATCGATGTGGCCGAGGAAATTACCCGCCTGTCGTCGCACCTCGAGGAAATCGAGCGCCTGCTCAACGCAGGCGGCGAGTTGGGCAAGCGTCTCGATTTTCTGATTCAGGAACTGCACCGAGAAGCCAATACCCTGGGATCCAAATCCGCATCCCTTGAGCTGACACGCATTTCAGTGGACATGAAAGTGCTGATCGAGCAGATTCGCGAGCAGGTTCAAAACATCGAGTAAGCTCCTGTTAACTATTGAACTGATAGCAACGTACACCCACCGCACATGGACTATCCCGGGAATCTATTTGTTGTCGCCGCGCCCAGTGGGGCGGGCAAGTCCAGCCTGGTCAAGGCCTTGATGGAACTCGACTCGCGCATCCAGCCCTCCGTATCCCACACCACGCGCCCGCCGCGCGGGCAGGAAAAGCATGGCAGGGAATACTTTTTTCTGTCTTCCGAAGAGTTCGACGGCATGGTGCTGCAAGATTCCTTTCTGGAATGGGCCAATGTTCATGGGCACCGTTATGGCACGTCGCGCCAGACCATTGAAGAGCGCATCGCGCACGGCGGGGACGTGATTCTCGAAATCGATTTTCAGGGCGCCCTCAACATCAAGCGGATTTTTGTAAATGCCGTCCTGATTTTCATTCTTCCGCCGAGCTGGGAGGAATTACGCGCCCGGCTGCAACGACGCGGTGAAGACAGCCCGGAAATCATCGAACTGCGGCTAGAAAATGCAGCCATCGAGATGGCGCAGGCCCGGGAATTCGACTTCGTTATAATCAATGAATTGTTTGAGCGGGCAGTTTTCGATCTGAAGACCATTGTTCATGCCCAGCGGCTCAAGTTTTCAGCCCAGCGACGTGCGCGGGCCGAAACCTTCAAGGCACTTCATATTCCTTGAATTACCGACCACATCGAAAGAATCACCATGGCCCGCATTACCGTCGAAGATTGCCTCGAAAAAATCCCGAACCGCTTTCAACTGGTGCTGGCCGCCACATTCCGGGCCCGAATGCTCAGCCAGGGGCATGCAGCCAAAATTGAAAGCAAGAACAAACCCGGCGTCACCGCCTTGCGCGAAATTGCCGCCGGCAAGATTGGCCTGGAAATGCTCAAGAAGGTGCCCGGCTGATCCTGCCAGCGCCTTCCTGAAAAAGCACCAAAACCGGTGCTTTTTTGCATTTTGACGGTTGTAACTGCCATCGGGGTTATTCGGGGTTGTTGGGGTCAGGCACCAAACTCGTCGCAGCGCCACCCGTCGCTCCCCCAAAGCCAGCCTTCCGGCTGGGCAAATTTGGACTTTGACCCCGAAAGCGCCATGCCGCGATACATTTAAGGCATGCGCGCCATGCTTTCGCCAACTGCTTCGGGCAAGTCAACCCCGGCCGCCGCCAACGCTGCGGCGGCCAGCTTTGCCGCGCTTACCGCCAGGCTGGACTACCTGAGTGCGGCAGACATCGAAAGCATCCGCCAAGCCTACCGCTTCGCTGACACGGCCCATCTGGGACAGTTGCGCAACAGTGGCGAGCCCTACATCACCCACCCCATCGCAGTCGCGCAGCAATGCGCCGAGTGGAAGCTTGATGCGCAGGCGCTGATGGCCGCCCTGCTGCACGACGCGATTGAAGACTGCGGCGTGACCAAGCCCGAGCTGATTGAGCGTTTTGGGGCACCCGTGGCCGAACTGGTCGATGGCCTGACCAAGCTGGAAAAGCTGGAGTTCAACACCCGCGAAGAAAACCAGGCCGAGTCGTTCCGAAAAATGTTGCTGGCAATGGCCCGCGATGTGCGCGTCATTTTGATCAAGCTGGCCGATCGCACCCACAACATGCGCACGCTGGGCGATGCACCGCGCGACAAATGGAGCCGGATTTCCCGCGAGACCCTTGACATCTACGCACCGATAGCGCACCGCCTGGGCCTGAACACGGCGTATCGGGAACTGCAGGACCTGTCATTCCGGCATTTGCATCCGTGGCGCTATGCGACGTTGAGCAAAGCCCTGCTGCGTGCGCGCGGCCGCAGGCGCGATGCGATCAAGCGGGTGCAATCCGAAGTCGAATCCGCGTTTGCCAGGGTCG
>JAHFQQ010000342.1 GCA_023259235.1 Polaromonas sp.
TGGAACGGGGAAGTCATTGCGTCTTTCAGTACGGCCTGCACTTTGGAGACACGGTAGTTGTCCACCGTGTGTATCCACTTCACGCCCATGCCTTTGAGCGTGTTTTCGATGGTCATTTCACTGATCGTCGCGCTTGAACCTTCCGCAGCCCGCCTGGTCTCGATTTGCGGAGTGGAAACCGTTTCCTGGGTGCCGGTGGCCGACGTGTAGCCATTCTTCATGATTACCAGCACACCGTCGCCGTGATTGAGCAGCGTGCCCGACACACCCGAAAGCAGCCCGTTGTGCCAAAAGCCACCGTCGCCCATGATGGCTACAGGTCGACGCGCCGAGAAGTTCTTGACTGCCGCGCTCGACGCCAGGCTCATGCCGTAGCCAAGAATCGATTGTCCAAAAGAAAAGGGAGCAAAGGTGGCGAACGAGTGACAACCGATATCGGTGGAAACATGCACGGCACCTATATCGCGTTCCACCAGTTTGAGCGCCGCAAACACTGGCCGCTCCGGGCATCCGGTACAAAAATTGGGTGGGCGCGCCGGTACCGGTGCCTGCAACCAGGACACCGTGTCGTGTTTGATCTGGGCAATTTGTCCCGTCAGCAGGGTTCCTGCGTTCAGATCAAATGCGGGGGCGTGTTCAGACAGGAATCGCAGCAAGGCCGTTAGCACCACTTCGGCATTGCATTCGCCGGCCATCGGCAGCAGATCCTTGCCGTGCAAGCGGGTTCCAATGTCGGCGCGTCGCAGCGTGGTTGCGATGTCCTGTTCAATGAACTCGGGCTGACCTTCTTCGACAATCAGCACCGCACGCCGGGCCGCGCAAAATTGTTTGATCTGCTCCGGCACCAGCGGATAGACGACATTGAGTACCAGCATCGGGATGCGGCTGGCCCCAAAGGTGTCGGCCAATCCAAGCAGCTGCAGTGCGCGCACTGTGCTGTTGTACAAGCCGCCGGGCACGATCAACCCCAGCTGTGACAACTCTCCCTCAGTGTCGCCATCGAACAGTTCGTTCAGGCCTGCGTCCACGATATAGCGCTGCGCCGCGGGCATGCGTACTTCGTACTTCTTTTTCTCGTGGATAAAGGTGGAAGGCGGATGCGACAGGCGGTCATAGGTGAACGCAGCGGGCTCCTGCTGCAGCGCGATGCTGGAGATGGCCGGCGCGATGTTGTCCTTGGCGATAAAGCTGCCCTGGACATGGCAGGCCCGAATGCGAAGCATCATCATGACCGGCGTGCTGGAGGCCTCCGAGAGCTCAAAACCGTGCTCCACCATGGACACGATGGTGGGCAGATTGGGGCGCGGGTCCATCAGCCAGACAGCCGATTTCATTGCAAAGGCATGGGTGCGCTCCTGGATCACGCTGGCGCCATCGCCATAGTCCTCGCCCACCACAATCAAGGCGCCGCCCAGCACACCAGGCGACGCCAGGTTGGACAAGGCATCGGAGGCCACGTTGGTTCCCACTACCGACTTCCATGTCACCGCACCGCGCACCGGGTACACCATTGAAGCTGCCAGCATGGCCGCCGCGGCTGATTCAGTGGTGCAGGCTTCCACATGCACACCGAGTTTGTCCAGTGACTCCCTGGCCTGAACCATCACGTCGAGCAAGTTCGATATCGGCGAGCCCTGATAGCCGCCCACATAGCTGACACCCGATTGCAGCAACGCCTTGGTAACGGCCAGGATGCCTTCGCCATGGAAGGTTTCGCCCTCGCCGAGCATGAGCTTGTCGATTTCACTGTGGAACGAGATTTCCAAGCCTGTCTCCGTATTGTTGAAACCCCGTTCGGGATTCATCTGGTGCTGAATTTAGGCGCTTTGGCACCATTTGTCTAATTGATTGTTGAAATTTGCTACATTCACCAAACCGATACCAACCACTGAAAGCTGAACCGTGAATTTCAGACAACTTGACCTGAATCTGTTGCGCGTGCTGTGCGCCATCTATCGCTCGGGCTCGGTGACCGAGGCCGGGCGGCAGTTGGCCTTGTCGCAGCCCGCCACCAGCAACGCCCTGGCGCGCCTGCGCGCTTTTTTTGAAGATGATCTGTTTGTACGTTCGGCGCGCGGCCTGAACCCGACACGCAAGGCGCAGCGCATCGTTCCGGCGGTAATCGCCCAGCTCAACACGCTGGAGTCCACGGTCATGAGCAGCGAAGGATTCGAGGCGTCCGGCAGCAGCATCCACTGGCGCCTGTCTTTGTCCGATCTCGGGGAAATGATGTTCTTGCCGTTGCTGGCGCAGGCCTTTCGCGACCAGTCGCCGCGCAGCCAGGTGTCCAATGTCTCGGTTGATGCGCTGCAGGCTGGTGCGGCGCTGGATGCACACGACATTGATTTGGCCATCGGCATTTTGAGTCCCAGTCACAAATCGATCGCCAGCGAACAACTGTTTCAGGAACGCTTTGTGGCGATCACAACCAGCGGCTGGCGTCCCGACAAGTATCACAACGGCACCAGTCTGAGCGTCAGACAACTGGCTGCAGCTTCACTGGCGGTAGCATCGCCAGCAGAGACTTTTCATGGCAGCGTGGACTTGATGCTGACCAAACTCAAACTCAATGACCGTATTGTGCTGCGGGCCCGCCACTATGGCGCGCTGCCCGAACTGGTAACCCATAGCGACCTGATGGCTATTGTGCCGCTGATGTATGCCAATTCATTGGCGCCGCGCTACGACGTTCTCATCTGGGAGCTGCCAGACCAGATGCCGCATTACGACGTCAGCATGCTCTGGCATCAAGCCGCCACCCATGATCTGGCGCATACCTGGTTGCGTTCGCTGGTCAGGCAGTTGTTCCAGCGCAAGGAAGC
>JAHFQQ010000123.1 GCA_023259235.1 Polaromonas sp.
TGCCGAGCATCAGTAAATCACGCACCGCTGACCTCCTTGTTGATCCCGAAGGCTTTCACGTAGCTCACAACATAGCGGAACTTGCCTGAAGCTTCGTTGGCAATGGTGTCCACCCTTTCGACGCGAACATCAACTGCTTCACCCAACCGGGCTTTGAAGTCGCGAATGATGCGCGCCTCTTCAGCCGCACCAAAAGCTGGCCCGGCAACCACTTTGACAATCGTTTGGTCCAGCGATATCTGCTCAATCTTGAAACGCTCAACGCCCGGCAAGTCACGAACCGTATAGATCAAAGCTAGGCCGTGCATGATCGTGCCATCGCGGGCAACAACAAAGTCGGTCGTGCGCCCCTGCACTTCTTTCAGCACTGGCAGGCTTCGGCCACAGGCGCATGGCGCATTGCCCAACACCCCCATGTCGCCGGTGCGATAGCGCACGAAAGGGAAGTCCGCAGTGGCCATGTGCGTCACGACGATCTCGCCCGCTTCCCCTCCGGCCGCGGGAGAGCCGTCCGGACGCACCGTTTCCACAATGATGTCCTCGGCGCTGATATGCAGGCTGCCCACCGGGCACTGGTGTGCGATGAAACCCGCGTCGCGAGCGCCGTAGCCATTGACCACCGGAGCGCCAAATACTTCGCCAATGATGACCCGCTGCTCATCGTAGAGCTTCTCGGAGGTGACAAATGCAACCTTGATCCCCAGATTATTCAGGGCGATGCCGTTATGCCGTGCGTGCTGTGCAATTAGCGACAGACTCGATGGATAGCCAAACAGCATGGTGGGGCGAGTGACACGGATCGCTTCCACAAAACGGTCCAGATTTTGCGGTGACATTTCAAAGGCCGGCAACAAATGGCTTCGCATCAACGCATCGCGCAGGCGCCTGACGTGGTCTTGCGTGCCGAGTTCCATCGGGCTACCCCATACCACCAGTTCAGTGTCGCCAATATCAACGCCCCACCAGCGCGTAGCACGCCATTTGGCCGCAACGTCGTGGCTTTTGCGCCGTTTTCCCATGTAAAAAATGAGGGGTTCGCCGGAAGAGCCACCGGTGTTGTAGCGCGTCAAGGGGCCATGGCCTGTGGCCTTCAGATTTTCGACATTGGCGCGAATGTCGGATTTGGTCAGCAAGGGCAATTGCTGCAACTCGGCCAATGAGCGGACCCGGTTCGGGTTAAAGTCAAGTTGCTTGAACAATTGCTGATAGTAGGGCACACGCTGCCCGATATCGACCAGAAACTGCTGCAATCGCCGGATACGGTAAGTTTCGAGTTGTTCAGCGGGCCACCACTGACTTTCTTCCAGGCGTTTTCGCAGTGCCACAGAGTCATGGCCTTTGATTCGCTCGTGAAGAGGAAACAGGAAATTCGAACATATCGCTGTATAAAAGCTCACCACGCCCTCCCAGTCGCAGCAGACCGGATGTAGGCATCGAGCCACTTGGCGCGGACCTGCGGCCAGGCATACTTCCCGGCTTCGGCCAAGCCGGCCTGGCGCAGACCTGAGGCTATCCCGGGGTTTTGCAGGATACGAATTACCTCCCGTCCCATTGCCTCGGCGTCACCGATTGGGACCAACAACCCTGAGACGCCATGCTCGACCATATCCGGAATACCGCCGGCGCAGGTGCTGACCACTGGAACGCCACTGGCAAAGGCTTCAAGGATCGAGATGGGCATGTTGTCAACCGTGCTTGAATTGACCATGCAGTCGGCCGACGCATAGAGAGCCGGAATGCTGGCGTTGTCAAGGCGGCCTGAAAATTGCACGGAATCCGTGAGTTGAAGTTTCGACACAAGCGCCTGCAGCTTGGCAAGCTCGGGACCACTGCCAGCCACGGTCATTCGGGCCCCGGAGAATGTCTTTTTGATTGCGGCAAAGGCACGGATCGCGGTCGGGATGTCGTAGATGGGCTCGAGGTTGCGGGTGATAACAATATGTGGTGAATTGCCAAATGCCCTCGGCGGCTTCGGCGTAAAACACGCGAGATCAATAATGTTTGGAATGACATCGGCATTCAAGCCGCGCTTGGCAAAGACTCGTTGTAAAAATACCGAAGGAGTGACGCGCATGGATGCTTTCCCAAGCATTCGTAGAACATGCTTGGGCGCTTGCGCAAAAAAAGCATCTGCGCCCCCGCCCCGGTAATTGACGATAACGGGCGTCGCTCGAAGGCGCGCGATGATCATGGCTGGCGCCGCAAACAGATGCCAGGCCCAGCCGGAGTTAGCCAGAATGTGCATGACGTTGACCCGCCCGGCAGCCCGCCACAAGTGAGCCAGATACGGGACAAGGCGAAAGACTGCGCGCAACATCGGAATACGGCTTACCCAATATGGTTGATACGGACTATTGGTCTGTACAAATTCAACGTGGACACCTTCCGACTGTAGCAACTGGATAAGTTGCTGGCATTGATTCGCCATGCCGCCGGAGGGAGGTGGCAAAGGACCGACCAGACCAACGCGCGGCAACACCCTCGCAGCAGAATCGTCCGATCCCGGTATTGAGTTAGTGGTCATCATGCCCCGCGCTAAGCCTGGGTAAAGCAGACTGCTGGCGACGCCGAACCCGCACGCCTGCGACCCAACAAAATAGCGCTGCAAGTGCTGCCACAAATGCCAGCCACGCAGCAATGAACAGGTGCATGCGAAGACGCCAAAGCGCGTTGACCTTGTCGCGGTTGGTTTCAGTGACCATCAGGCTAACCGGCGGATAGACGCCTTCCGCAATGGCTTGCAGTTGCTCAAGCGAGCGGGAAAACCGCCCCAGATTGAGAACCATCATCGCCTTGTCGTACGAGAAGACATTGTTGCCCCAGAGCATGTACCACTCTGGCAAGCCTCGCCGGTACCAAGCCCACATTTTTTCTTCAATTCCATAGCCAGGCCTCGCCCCGGGATACAGTAGCGCACGATGGATGGATTTCGGCGCGGTGAGCATGGCTTCACGAAACTCTGCAGCGGAGATTGGCACACCGTCTTGCCCCACAAAATAGAAGTTGTTAAAAATATCGACCAATTGCCAGCGCTTGAGCTGTCGGTTCCAGATTTCGGGCCAGATGTGCCCGTCGCCCCCAAAACCATCAAAGGAGAAGGACCAGGCGCGTACCGGAATGCCGGCTGTGATGGCAAATGCCATGAAAACCCGGGTGAAGTCGCCACAATACCCGGTCCCATCCTCGAGAATGTGGCGGTAGGTGTCGCGAAGGTCGGACTGGATCGCATTACCGACGAGATGCGGATTGCTCAGGAGATGCCGGCTGATCGCAGACACCCTGTCCCAGTCTGAACTCATGCCGGCGAGCCCGAGTCGCCCGGCGGCTTCTACAAACACTGGATCGGCCGGCCCGCGTTCGAGCATGAAGTCTGGCGGTATTGAGTCGGGCGTCCAGTCAAAGCCATGGCCCTTTTCCCCAATCAGAACCAGGGCATTGCGCATGCGCACAAGTTCAGTCGAACTGGTCAGGTATGGCGCCAGCGACAACACGGTAAGAACAAGTACGGCAAGGCTGAACCAGGCGCAACGGCGCCAGCGCGATGCAAGACGCGACGGCTGGTTTGCGCCTACCAGCATAGGCCTTCCACCTTGGCCCGAATGGCTCCCCGGTTGGGCAGGTTGACCAGGTCAAGCACGACCTGGTCAGGCCGGCTGCGACTTGCCAGGACCTCAAAAACCGTTGGGTCGGCAAGCCCTACCACCAACACTTCAGACTCGTCGATGACCCCCTCCATATCGCCACGCAACATCTTCCCGATGTGGGGGAGATGTTTCTCGATAAAACTTCGATTGGCACCCAGCAGTTGCGCCAGGCGAACCTCGGGGTCATAAATGGAAAGCCACATACCCTTGCCGATCAGTTGTTCGGCCAGGGTGACCAGCGGGCTCTCGCGCAGGTCATCGGTTCCGGTCTTGAACGACAACCCGATGAAGCCAATCTTTCGCTTGCCCGTGGCAAACAGCTTTTGCAGCGCGAGGTCAAGATGATTCCGGTTTGAAGGCATGATGCCCGCCAGCATGGGAACCTCGACGTCATGCAGTTTGGCCAGATAGGTGGTGGCCCGCAGATCCTTGGGCAGACAAGAGCCGCCGAACGCAAAACCGGGCTTCAGGTAAGCTGGCGAAATATTGAGATGCGTGTCCTGGCAGACCAAATCCATAACCTCGAAGGCGTCAACACCCAGTGCTTCGCAAAGGCGGGCAGTTTCATTGGCAAAGGTGATTTTGAGAGCGTGAAAGTTGTTGCAGCAGTATTTCATCATCTCGGCCGAGCGCACCGAGGTTTTGAGAAATTTACACGGCAACCGGCCAAACAGGACACGCAGGCGTTCGACTGGATAGGCATGATTGGCGCCGACAACGGTAAAAGGGGGCTTGTCGTAATCGCGAATGGAGGAGCCTTCGCGCAGAAACTCGGGCTGGAAACAAAGAAAGAAGCCTTCTCCATCTTTTTTGCCTGACCGGGTCTCAATGATGGGACGCAAGACATCTTCAACCGTACCCGGCACCAATGTTGAACGAAAAACAACCACATGCGGCTCCTGCTTTTCAGCAATTGCCAGACCGATTTCTTCGGCCAAGCGAAGAATGGCACCCTGATCCTGGCTGCCATTGGCTGCCGACGGTGTGCCAACGCAGACCAGGGAAATTTCGCTGTCAAGCACCGCACGCCGGGCGTCTGTGGTGACTGTGACCTTGCCACTGGCGGCCACACGCGCCATCAGGTCAACCATGCCCTCTTCGACCACCGGTGTCTTGCCGGCCATGATCAAGTCAAGTTTTGTGCGATCGATGTCAACGCCAATCACATCGTGACCGTCGCGTGACAAACAGGCCAGCGACACCGCCCCCACATAGCCCAGGCCAAAAATGCTGATTTTCATGTAACCCTTCCGCTGTTCACTGAAAAATTCTTGATGCCGCGATCGATAATCCCGTCCATCCGCTCCATTGAGCGAGGCCAGGCATGGTGGCTGAGCATTCGCTGCCGGCCGGCCATGGCCAGACGATTGCGCTCTGCCGGACTGTCGATAATTCGCATAATGGCCTGAGCATAGGCCGGCGGCGTATCGGCGACAAGAAAATGAGTCTCGGATTCGGCATCCACGCCCCCAGCAGCGATGGTGCTGGTTACAACCGGCACGCCCATGGCCATGGCCTCCAGAATCTTGTTTTGCGTTCCGCGCGCTATATTGAGCGGCGCCACCATTAGCGCTGATTTTCGGATAAAGGGACGAACATCCGGCACTGAGCCGGTCACCGTGACCCCCGGCAATTCGCCCAGTTTGCGCATCGCAGGCGACGGGTCCGCGCCGACAATCAATAAATTCATGTCCGGACGGGCGCGCTTGAGCAAGGGCCAGGTTTGTTCACAAAAGCGTGCCATGCACTCCTGATTCGGGTAATAGTCCATGCGCCCGATGAAGCTGATGGTGTTCGCGTCATAGGATTCGCCAGCAGGGCAGAAGAAATCGGCATCCACACCGTTCGGAAACCAGTCGGTATCAACGCCGGTTGCGTAACCATCGAGAGTCTCCCACTCGGCCCGGGTGGTAGCGGTGCACAGATCAAAGCGCCGGGCCAGGCGCTTTTCGGCGGCCAGCATCTTGGCACCCTCAAGCCGATACCCCAGAGACAGTGGAAAGGGCTTGTAGTTGGCGTACTCAAGCCATTTCTGGGAATCCATGTCGCCAAAGTCGAGGATTTTGGGGGTGTTTTTCACATGCTCAACATATTGGGCTACGGAGGAACAATGGACAAAGATGAGATCCCACCTCCTTGAATTCAGCAAGCTTCGCACATGCTCTGCCAATGCGGGCGAATAGAAGTAGCCCATTGACGAGGGGGTCGGCAGCGGCAAGCGCACCGTCATGCGCGCTACCTGAACCCATTCCTTGACGTGCGCCATCTCAAAGCCGGAACAGTAGGGCGCAATGCCGCGCCCCTCTTCGGCCTCTTCAGGTGACCGCACCAGCGAACAAACGGTGACCTGATGCCCCCTCGCCGACAGGTGCCGGATCATGTTGAAGGGTCGAATTTTCCCACCGCGTTTGGGCGGAAAGGGAAATCGGTGACAGAGATACAGGATGTTCATGCAAGGTAGCTTTTCAGTTCTGCCGCAACGTCCACCGGATCACGACCATCCAGATAGATCCGGCTCCATATCTCCAGATTGAGCAGGGCCAGCAAGGCATCAGTGCCGTCGATGCGATTGGCCTCGTGATCGGCAACAAGCCGGTCAACCACCGGTTGCCGGAAGAGTCCACGCGCCTGGACCACTTCAGGGGCGAGCAGACGCCGCAGCAAGGGGGCCAGCTCCTTCTTGAGCCAGGCCCCCATGGGCGTGCCGAATCCACGTTTTTTTCGATCCAGGATGTCTTTGGGGAGAAGATCGCCGAGTGACTCCTTCAAGACATGCTTGAGGCGACCGCCGCGCACTTTGATCGCAGCCGGCATGGAGGCGGCAAGTTCCACGAGTTGATGATCCAGCAGCGGAACCCGGCATTCAAGCGAGACCGCCATGCTCATCTTGTCGGTCAGCATCAGCAAATCATCTGGCAACTGTGTTTGCGCATCCACGGCAAACATGCGGTTGAGAGGATCTTCGTTGCCTGCAGCCGCAAAGGCCAGACCCAGAGGATCGCTTCGAGTAGCATCCGGATGCATCAGAAGCGCGGAGACGGTTTCGCGATCAAGCACCTGGAGATAGCTGCGATAACGTTCATCGGCATTCATTTCAGCCGAAGAGAGAAAGCCTTTCGCCAGACGCAAGATATTGAGCAGGCTGGAATGTCGGTCGGACGGCAACCGCCCAGCGATAGACGCAGCACAATGCCGCAGCCAGCCTGGCAACCGGCGGTACCGCTGCGCATAGTGCTCACCAAGGTAGCGGCGATAGCCGCCGAAGAGTTCATCCCCGCCCACGCCGGAGAGAATCACTTTGACATCTTGCCTTGCAAACCCGGACACCAGAAAAGTGGTAATGAAAGCCGTGTCTGACAGGGGCTCGTCCATGTGCCACAGCAGTTTGGGCAGCAGGGAGACAACGTCCGGGCGCACCACAATTTCACGATGCCGGGTGCCAAACAGCTCCGCCACCCGACGTGCATAGGGCAGCTCGTTGTACAGCGCCTCCGCTTCGCCGCCGGTAAAACCAATGGCGTAAGTGCGGATCGGCTGCTGCGAATGCTTCGCCATCAACCCGACCACCGCGCTCGAATCGACACCCCCTGAAAGAAACGCGCCAATGGGAACATCGCTCACCATCTGCATGCGCACCGATTCTTCGAGTTGCGCCCGGACCCGGTCGATCCACTCACGTTCGGAAAGACTTTGATTGATGCGCGGCGACAGCTGCCAATAGCGCCACTCGCGCACCTGACCGTTTTCAACGGCGAGGAGCGTGGCGGGCGGCAGCTTGCGGATACCCTTGAAGATGCAGTCTGGCGCGGCAACGTACCCCAGGTGCAGGTAGCTGGCGACGGCGTTGCGATTCAACTTGGCGCTGACACCGGGCATTTTGAGCAGTGCCTTGGCCTCTGTCGCAAAGGCCAACCACTGACCGTCTTGCAGCACATAGAGCGGCTTGACGCCGAGCCGGTCGCGGCCGATCAGCAAACGCCGGCGACGGACATCCCACAGCGCAAAATCGAACATGCCGTTAAGGCGCAGCACAAAGTCGTCGCCTTCGGCGTCATAGAGGTGCAGCAGCACCTCACTGTCGGAGCCTGTTTTGAAGTGATAACCCTTGCCTTGCAGTTCAGTGCGCAACTCGCGGTAGTTGTAGATTTCGCCGTTGCAGACCAGCCAGAGTGTCTGGTCAACGTTGGACAGTGGCTGATGGCCGCCAGCCAGATCAATGATAGAGAGTCGCCGCATGGCAATTCCGCAGGCGCCATCGATGTGCATGCCCTCGTCGTCGGGCCCCCGATGTCGGGTCACGTTTCCCATGGCCGACAACAGCTCCGGAGCAACACCTTGTCCGTCAAAACGATAGATGCCGTGGATGCCGCACACGATACAACCTCAGGCTCGAATGGGTTGAGTGCGGTCATAACGGCTCAAGGCTCGTTGATAGACCTCACGGTAACGCGCGACGCTGGCAGTCCAGGTGCGTTCCAACTCCACAAAGCGACGCGCCTGCAGGCGGATCTGCGGCCACCTCTCGCGCTGCGCCAGCACGTCATCCAGCGCTTTCTCAAGCGCGCCTGCATCGCCGGCGCGAAACAGAAAACCGGTTTCTTCGTGGCGAACAAGCTCGCGATGCCCTCCAACGTCAGAGGCAACCAACATACGGCCCTGCGCCATTGCCTCAAGGGGCTTCAGTGGTGTGACCAGTTCCGTCAGCCGGATGGGCAATCGGGGGTAGGCCAATACGTCGATGAGTTCGTAATAACGCTGCACATCGGCGTGTGCGACGCGACCCGTAAAAATAACGCGATCCTGCAAGCCGGCGGCTGCCGCTTGCGCCTTGAGATTGCCTTCCTGCGGCCCGCCGCCGACCAGGAGCACGCGCAAATTCGGGTGCCGCGGCAGCATCCTCCGCGCCGCTTCAAGCAGCAGATCCAGACCTTCGTAGCCATAGAAGGAGCCGGCAAACCCGAGCACAGTGGCGCCAACGAGCCCAAGCGAACGACGCAGATTCGGATCGGCTTCGACGCCAAACCGGAACATCGCGGCATCGACCGCATTCGGAATCACCGTGATACGCGCGTCGGGCACGCCACGCGTCGCAATATCACCACGCAGACCCTCGCAAATCGTGGTGATCTGGTCCGCCTGGCGAAGTGCAAAGGTCTCCAGTGCCCGCGATAGGCGATAGCGCAAACTGCCTTCGACCGTGGTGCCGTGATCAACGGCCGCGTCTTCCCAGGATGCCCGCATTTCATAAACCACAGGCAAGCGCTGACGCCGCCCAACCCACAAACTGGGCAGGGCATTCAGGACCGGCGAATGGGCATGAATCACATCCGGCTTCGTCATGCGAATGATCTCGCCAAGCCTGTTGGCCGTTAGTCGCATTTGAGTCAACAAGCCTGCACCTGCGGTGCTTGGCGTACGGTAAAAGGTCAATCCATCGACATCTTCCTGCATTGACGCGGTTGGGCCGTGTTTGGGCGTTGTGAGATGAACGGTTTCCCAACCGAGCTTGTGCTGCTCGCGCAGAATGGAAAGCGTGCGGAAGGTGTAGCCGCTGTGCAGCGGAGTGGAGTGATCAAGGACATGGAGAATGCGCAAGCTCATGGGGTTACCGTCGCGGCTTCAGCGCCAATGCAATCCACCACTTGTCGCAAAAAGGCCTCAAACATCAGCAGCGTCCACAACGGCGCGCTGTAGTCGCGAGCGCCGGACTGATGTGCCTCCACCAGATGCTGCAGGTAAGCCGGGTTGAACCAGCCGGTGGCGGCCAGCCGCTCGCCCAGGACCGCGTCGCGGACACGCTGCTTCAAGGGGCCGCGGAACCAGCGCGCCAGCGGCACGGCAAACCCCATCTTGGGCCGGTACAACACGTCGCTGGGCAAGTACGGCTCCATAGCCTTCTTAAAGACGTATTTGCCTTCTTGCCTGTGAATTTTGAGGCTCGATGGCAACGTGGCGAGCCACTCCACAAGTTCATGGTCCATCAACGGCTCGCGGACCTCCATCGAGTGAGCCATGCTGGCGCGGTCGACCTTGGTGTTGATGTCACCGACGAGGTAGGTTTTGATATCCAGGTACTGGATGAGCGCCAGCG
>JAHFQQ010000343.1 GCA_023259235.1 Polaromonas sp.
GGCCGAGATGCATTTCCTGCGGGCGCAGCCAGACGGCGTAACCAAAAGTGGCCGCATACTGCAGTGCGCGCATCAGCACCTGGGTGTTGGCCACCGGCACTTCAGCCTGGCTAAAGCCGACACAGCCGGCCTCGGTCAGCTCGACCATTTCGGTCAGTGCGTCGCCTTTCAGGGCGCGCGTCAGGGCGCCGAGCGGGAATACGCGCGACTGATGCTGCTTTTCGGCGCGGAACTTGAGCATTTCCACCAGACCGGGCTCATCGAGCACCGGGTCGGTATCGGGCGGGCACACCAGGCTGGTTACGCCACCGGCGACGGCCGCCGCCAGCTCGCTTTCCAGCATGCCTTCATGCTCGTGACCCGGCTCGCGAAGCCGGGCCGACAGGTCGATCAGGCCGGGGGCGACGATGCAGCCGCTGGCGTCGATGATCTTGTTGGGCATGAAATCCGCGGCTGCATTTTTCAGCGACACGATGCGGCCCGCCGCAATTGCAACATCGCCCACTTCGTCGAAGCCGGAGAGGGGGTCGATGACCCGGCCGTTTTTTATGAGGAGTTTCATTTGATTTTTCCGGAAAATGGCCGCCGCGCCGGACCACCCCAAGGCGGAACACCCCCCTCGTGGGGCAGCGCAGCGCACGTAGCGGCAAGCGTGGGGGCCAGTTCCGCCGCCGGGCCGCCCCCAGGCGGAACAGCCCCCTCGGGGGGCAGCGCAGCACGCGTAGCGGCAAGCGTGGGGGCCACACTCATGCTTCATTCCCCGCAACAATGCTCATGACGGCCATGCGCACGGCGATACCGTAAGTGACTTGCGGCAGGATGACGCTCTGCGCACCGTCGACCACCGCTGAATCAATTTCCACCCCCCGATTGATCGGGCCGGGGTGCATGACGATGGCATCCGGCCTGGCCATCAGCAGCTTCTCGTTGGTCAGGCCGAAACTTTTGAAAAACTCCTGGCTGCTGGGCAACAAGGCGCCCGACATGCGCTCGTTTTGCAGCCTGAGCATGATGATCACGTCGGCGCCCTTGATGCCTTCGGCCAGGGTATTGCAGACACGCACGCCCATCTCGGCCATGTCGGCTGGCACCAGCGTCCTTGGGCCGACCACCCGCACTTCGGGGCAACCCAGGGTGGTGAGCGCATGGATGTCGGAGCGCGCCACGCGCGAATGCAGCACGTCGCCGACGATGGCCACCGTGAGACCGCTAAAGTCTTTCTTGTAGTGGCGAATGGTGTACATGTCCAGCAAGGCCTGCGTGGGGTGCGCGTGGCGGCCATCGCCAGCATTGATCACATGCACATGCGGTGCCACATGCTTGGCAATCAGGTAAGGCGCGCCCGATTCGCCGTGGCGCACCACGAACAGGTCGGCGGCCATGGCGCTCAGGTTGGCAATGGTGTCCAGCAGCGACTCTCCCTTGGAGGCCGATGAACGCGCGATATCAAGGTTGATAACGTCGGCTGACAGTCGCGTGGCGGCAATTTCAAAGGTAGTACGGGTGCGGGTGGAGTTTTCAAAAAACAGGTTGAACACGCTCTTGCCGCGCAGCAGCGGGACTTTTTTGACCTCACGGCTGCTCACAGAGACAAAATTGGCGGCAGTATCGAGAATATGCGTCAGGACGGCCCTGGGCAGACCTTCGACCGACAGCAAGTGAATCAATTCGCCATTTGGGTTGAGTTGTGGATTTTTCCGGTGCAACACGCTGATGGCTCCTCTTGCGGTCTGAATTCTGGTTGTATATTTTTGCGCCCGGCTACAGGCTCTGCACCTGAAAACTGAACCGGCCGTCTTGCGCGCGCGCCAGCTCAAGGCTCTGGGAGGCGGGCAGGGCCACGCGCGCTGCGGCCAGGTCGGGCTGCAATGGCAATTCACGCCCACCGCGGTCAACCAGCACCACCAGCTTGACACTGGCGGGCCTGCCATAGTCAAACAGCTCATTGAGCACCGCCCGCGTGGTGCGCCCTGTGTAAAGCACATCGTCAACCACAACAAGGTGGGCACCATTCACATCAAACGGCAACCGGGTTGGCTCACTGCAGGCCAGGCCGCGCCGCGAGAAATCATCACGGTGCATGGCGGAGGAAAGTGTGCCGGCCTCTCCGACCAGGCCCAGGTCTTTTTGCAGGCGCTGGGCCAACCAGACACCCCCGGAGGCGATACCCACCAGGCGCGGTGGCTGGCTATAAGAGGCCAACAGCAGGCGCATGCCGCGCAGCAAATCGCTGTAAAGCGCCTCCGCGTCCAGGCTCAGGCTGCTCATGGAAAACTCCTTAAAAACTGTTCCAGAATGATGCAGGCGGATGCCGCATCGGCGTCCGCTGCGCCTTCGGCCAATGCCTCGGTCGTGCTGTAGCGCTCGTCCACCTCAAACACCTGCAGGCCGTAGCGGCCGCGCAATTGGCGGGCAAATTTTTGCGCCCGTGCGGTATTGTCGTGGCTTGTGCCATCGGGGTGATATGGAATGCCGACCACCAGCGCATCGGGCTGCCACTCCCTGATTCTGAGTTCAACCGCCTTGAACCGGGCATCGCCTTCGGCGGCAATGGTTGCTTGCGGTGAGGCGGTGCGTGTGATCAGGTTGCCCGTCGCCACGCCAGTGCGTCTGAGGCCGAAGTCGAATGCCAGAAAAGTGCGCAGGCCTGTGGCCGCTTGAGGCGCACCGGCAGGACTCATGCGTGACCGGCCTCGGGCGACAGCATCCAGCTCTGCAGACCCAGCAGCATGAGGGCCCTGTCGTAGCGCTGCTCCACCGGAGTGTCGAAGATCACGGTTAAATCCGCCGACACCGTGAGCCAGCTGTTG
>JAHFQQ010000124.1 GCA_023259235.1 Polaromonas sp.
CTGGCAAAAAGTCAGGACAAAGCCCCGGCACCGCCCATGCTGTTGCCGCTTAAGGTGCGCGAACTGCAATTGAAGAACCGCATCGTCGTGTCACCCATGGCCATGTACAGCGCGGTGGATGGCGTGCCACAGGACTTTCACCTGGTGCATCTGGGCGCGCGCGCGCTGGGCGGCGCGGCGCTTGTCTTTGTGGAGATGACCGCACCCTGCCCGGAGGGGCGCATTACCCCCGGCTGCACCGGCCTATGGAATGAGGCGCAGATGCGCGCGTTCGGGCGCATTGTGGATTTCGTTCACGCATCCGGGGAGGGCGCCAAAATAGGCCTGCAACTGGGGCACAGCGGCCCCAAGGGCTCGACCCAGGTCGGCTGGGAGACACCCGACGAACCACTCACCACGGGCAACTGGCCCCTGATGGCGGCAAGCAGCGTGGCCTACGGGCCGACCAACCAGGTTCCACAAGCCATGACACCCGGGGACATGGACCGCATCAAGGCACAGTTTGTACAGTCCACCCGCTATGCCGCAATGGCTGGATTCGACTGGCTGGAACTGCACTGCGCGCACGGCTATTTGCTCTCAAGCTTCCTGACACCGCTGACCAACCAGCGCACGGACCAGTATGGCGGTAGCCTTGAAAACCGCTGCCGCTACCCGCTGGAGGTTTTTGCAGCGGTACGCGACGCGTGGCCGGCCCATCTGCCCATGAGCGTGCGTATTTCCGCACACGACTGGGTGCCCGGCGGCAACACGGCAGATGACGCAGTGGAAATTGCGCGCCTGTTCAAGGCTGCCGGTTGTGACTTCATTGATGTCTCGTCGGGCCAGACCAGCCGCGCGGCCAAGCCCGTGTATGGCCGCATGTACCAAACGCCCTTTGCTGACCGGATTCGCAACGAGGTCGGCATCCAGACCATCGCCGTCGGCGCAATTTCAGAAGCCGACCACGCCAACAGCATTATTGCCGCGGGCCGGGCCGACCTGTGCGCGATTGCCCGGGCGCACCTGGCAGATCCGGCCTGGACACTGCATGAAGCAGCCAGGCTGCAAAGCCGCCATGCTGCCTGGCCACTGCCCTACCTGAGCGGGCGCGACCAGTTTTATCGCGAAATTGAAAGACAAAAAGCAATATTGGCCCAAGTAGAAACTGTGTAGATTACTATTAATTAGATAGCATTTATCAGTGATGGCACAAGGGGGACGCAACATGCTCATGGACCTGGAAGCGCGCGGCCACAGCGAACATCCGGAAGCTTTACGGCTCTGGCTACGGATGCTGACTTGCACCCAACTGGTTGAAAAGCAGGTGCGAACGCAGTTGCGCAAGCAATTCGATACGACCCTTCCCCGATTTGATCTGATGGCCCAGCTCGAGCGCTACCCCGAAGGCCTGAAGATGAACGAGATGTCGCGCCGCATGATGGTGACTGGCGGCAATGTCACCGGCATCACTGACCAGCTGGTCGGCGAAGGGCTGGTAGAGCGTGTCGGCGTCCAAGGCGACCGCCGCGCCTATCGGGTGCGGCTGACACCACGCGGGCGCAAGGTGTTTGACGAGATGGCCCGCCAGCACGAAGCCTGGATTATGGCGGCCTTTGGAGTCCTGTCACCGCGGGAAGTGGAGTCCCTGCACAGGCTGCTGGGCAAGATCAAGCAGCACCACCACGATAGCCGACTGGAAACCGCATGAAGCATTACATCAGCCCCACCAATCCCATGCGCGCACGATTCAACGCGCTGGCAAGCCACGAGGCCACGCACTTCAGCTATGCGTTTGACGCTGGTGTGGCCGCGCTGACGCTGAACCGCCCCGAGCGCAAGAACCCGCTGACGTTTGACGCCTACGCCGAACTGCGCGATCTGTTTCGCGCGCTGAACAGCGCCACCGATGTAAAGGCAGTGGTGCTGACTGGTGCGGGCGGCAACTTCTGCTCTGGCGGCGATGTGCACGAAATCATTGGTCCCCTGACACAAATGACAATGCCAGAACTGCTGGAGTTCACCCGCATGACGGGCGACCTGGTCAAGGCGATGCGGCTGTGTCCGCAGCCCATCGTGGCGGCAATTGACGGAATCTGCGCGGGAGCGGGTGCCATGATGGCGCTGGCTGCCGACCTGCGACTGGGCACGGCGCAGGCGACGACCGCCTTCCTGTTCACCCGTGTGGGCCTGGCTGGCGCCGACATGGGGGCATGTACCCTGCTGCCACGCCTGATCGGACAGGGGCGCGCTTCGGAACTGCTGTTCACGGGGCGCGCCATGAATGCCCGGGAAGGGCTGCAATGGGGCTTTTTCAACGCCCTTCATGAGCCGCAGGAACTGCTCGGTGCGGCGCAAAAGCTGGCTCATGAACTTGCCAGCGGCCCGACTTTTGCACACGGCATGACCAAAACCATGCTGCATCAGGAATGGGCCATGACACTCGACCAGGCGATAGAGGCCGAAGCGCAGGCGCAGGCCATCTGCATGCAGACGCAGGATTTCAAACGGGCCTATGAAGCGTTTTCAGCCCGGCAAAGGCCGGTATTCAAGGGTGATTGAGTGTCGCAAACAGTCCCGGAAAATTTCAAGCATGAAACAAACTACCGACCACTTGGCGCTGCCGTTTTTTGACGCAGCACATCGTGACCTGGGCCAGAGACTGGCCGCATGGATTCCCCAACAGCAAATCGACGAAAGCGATGACCGCCAGGCTTGCAAGGCCTGGGTCAGGGTACTGGGCGAGCATGGGTGGCTGCGCTACTGCGTGCCAGCTGGCCCGGACGGCGCTCTGGGTGGCGCCTTCGCAAGGCTTGACTCGCGGGCACTGGTGATTGCGCGCGAGACGCTTGCATTTCATTCGCCACTGGCGGATTTCGCATTTGCCATGCAGGGACTGGGCAGCGGAGCGATTACCCTGGCGGGCACTGCGCATCAGCAGGCTGCCTACCTGCCTTCGGTAGCCAGCGGAAAGAAGATCGCGGCCTTTGCCCTGAGCGAGGCTGACGCCGGTTCGGATGTCGGCGCCATCGCCACCACCGCCACCGCCACCCGGGACGGATGGACACTCAATGGAAGCAAGACCTGGATCAGCAATGGCGGTATCGCCGATTTTTACGTGACCTTTGCGAAAACAGACGTCAGCGCCGGCACACACGGCATCAGCGCGTTCATTGTTGACGCCGGCGCGCCGGGACTGGACAGCAGTGAGCACATTGCCGTGATTTCGCCGCACCCGCTCGCCACGCTGGCGTTTGCGGACTGTAAATTGGCTGCGAGCGCGCAACTGGGCACACTCAACGGCGGCTTCAGGCTGGCCATGCAGACGCTGGATATTTTCCGTGCTTCGGTGGCGGGCGCCGCGCTGGGCATGGCCCGCCGTGCGCTGGCTGAAGCGCTGAGTTATTCCAGGCAACGCAGAATGTTTGGACAGACGCTGGCCGATTTCCAGCTCACGCAATCCAAGCTCGGCGACATGGCCGCGCTGGTGGATGCAGCCGCGCTGCTGACCTATCGCGCTGCCTGGCTGCGCGATGAAAGCGAGCGTTCGGGCCCGGAGGCGGACCCGGCGGCACAGGCCAACGGACGACGAGCGCGCAGTGCGGCAGCAGCCATGGCGAAAATGACCGCAACCGAAAACGCGCAGCGGGTGATTGACATGGCCCTGCAGATGCATGGCGGCCTGGGCGTTAAAGTAGGTACCAGGATGGAAAGCCTGTACCGCGACATCCGCTCGCTGCGCATCTATGAAGGTGCTACCGAAGTTCAGCAACTCATTATCGGAAAGGCCATGCTGCAATCATGACTTCTTCTTCATTAGCGGCATCTCACACGGCTTCCGCTCAAACCGACCGCTTCGTGCACGACCGCCTGCCAGCGCCGGAGCAGTTGCCGAAAATGGCATACCCGCTGCCTGAGCTGCAGATTCCGGCACAGGCCAATCTGGTGGATTCATTGTTTGCGAAGGCGACCCGGCAAGGATATGCCGATCGGCCCCTGCTGCGCTCGGACAGGATCACGCTGAGTTACGCCGACGCACTGGAACGCGTCAACCGGATTGCCCAGGTGCTGACCGAGGATTTCAGACTGGTCCCCGGCAACCGGGTTTTGCTGCGCGGCGGCAACTCGATCGAAATGGCACTGGCCTGGCTGGGCGTAGTCCAGGCCGGGTTGATTGCAGTGGCGACCATGCCCCTGCTGCGCGCCAAGGAACTCGGTGAGATCATCGACAAAGCGCAGCCGGTGCTGGCGCTATGCGATGCCAGCCTGCTGGCGGAATTGCAGATCGCACAAACACCGGGCACCACGCTTCGCGCCATCGTGCCCTTCAATTTGACAGACATTCCCGGTTCGCTGGAGGCGCTGTCGGCGCAAAAGGACGGCAACTTCACTCCGTGTCCGGTTTCGTCCGACGACATTGCGTTGATGGCGTTCACGTCCGGAACCACCGGCAGGCCCAAGGCGGCAGTGCACTCGCACCGGGACGTCCTGGCCGCCTGCGAGGCTTGGCCGCGCCATGTACTCAAGGCCAGCCCGCAGGACATCGTTATCGGCTCACCGCCACTGGCCTTTACCTTTGGGCTGGGTGGCCTGCTGATTTTTCCGATGTGGGCTGGGGCATCAGTTTATTACCCATCCATTGCCTATACCCCCGAGGCCATGATCAGGCTCATTGCCCAGGTGGGTGCAACGATCTGCTACACCGCACCCACCCTATATCGGCAGATGGCCCCGCTTGCGAAACTGAATGGAGTGCCTGGCTTGCGACTCTGCGTCAGTGCGGGCGAGAGCCTGCCTGATGCGACGCGGCAATTGTGGAAGGAGGCGACTGGCATCGAGATGATCGACGGCATTGGGGCTACTGAGATGTTTCATATCTTCATCTCGTCAGAAGGCTCCGGGGTGCGCCGCGGTGCCATTGGCAAGGTCGTACCCGGCTACGCTGCGAAGGTGGTCGATGAAAACGGCGCCGAAGTGGCGCACGGGACTGTTGGCAGCCTCGCCGTGATCGGCCCCACCGGATGCCGGTATCTGGATGACGTACGTCAGGGCAATTACGTCAAAAATGGATGGAATTACCCGGGTGATGCTTTCATGGAAGATGCAGATGGGTATTTTTATTACCAGGCCAGAGCCGACGACATGATCATCACCGCGGGCTACAATGTGGCGGGGCCCGAGGTGGAGGACGCACTGCTGAATCACCCAGCGGTTGCCGAATGCGCTGTAATCGGCGCGCTGGACGACGCACGCGGGATGATTGTCAAGGCTTTCGTGGTGCTCAAGCCTGATCGGCTGGGCAACGATGACATGATTAAAACACTGCAGGACCATGTCAAGGCCAGGCTCGCTCCGTTCAAATACCCGCGCCAAATCGTGTTTTCGGACACACTGCCACGCACCGAGACCGGCAAGCTGCAGCGCTTCAAATTACGCCAGCCATGAAATTCATGACGCACAAGCGGGTTCGGTTTCACCACTGCGACCCGGCAGGGATTGTCTTTTATCCCCAGTTCTTTTACCTGATGCACGAGGCGCAGGAGGACTTTCTGTCCCACATCGGATTCCCCTTGCATGCCCTGATCGACGCAGGTGCAGGCGTGCCCATTGTTGACCTGAAGACCGAATTTCTCGGCATGTGCCGCAACGGTGATGAGCTCACGATCACCCTCGAGTTGACACGGCTCGGCAGTGCAAGCATTGGCATGCATTATGAAATTTACGAGCGCTCGCCAACCCCTGAAAAACCCCAGACCATCAAGCTGAGAGCCGATGGCGTAGTGGTCCACGTGAAGGTCCCTCACGGCAAGCCGGCCCCGATCCCGGATGATTTGCGTAGTGCACTGTTGCCATATTTGCAGAGCCCAAAAAAACATGTTTAAAAAACTCCAACCTCCCGAGTGGGAAGTACCCCGAGGCTATGCAAACGGAGTGCTCGCCCGAGGCACCATGCTGTTCGTGGGAGGGCAGATCGGCTGGAACGCACGGCAGGAGTTTGAAAGCGATGATTTTGTGGCGCAATCACGCCAGGCACTGCAAAACGTCATGGTCGTTCTAAGGGTCGGAGGGGCCGGGCCCGAGCACATGGTCCGCATGACCTGGTATGTGGTGGAACGCGACGAGTATGTCGCCAGGCTCAAGGAACTGGGTAGTGTCTATCGCGAAGTGATGGGAAAGAACTTTCCGGCAATGACCTGCATTCAGGTCACCGCTTTGATGGAGGAACGCGCCAAGGTGGAAATTGAGGTCACGGCGGTACTGCCCGACTAATCATCTACGCTGTGATGGCGAGCCGCGAATCCTGGCAATGTTTTGCAAACTCCCGCCAGAAAGCAAAACGCCCACAGGAAGTGGGCGTTTGCTACCAGCCTGAGCGGCTTGGATGTTGGTTGCGCGGGCAAGATTTGAACTTGCGATAGTCGATGCACTCGTGCGTGGTCGCCCTTTGCTGTTGCCCGACCGCACGGCGCGCAGGGCCTGGTGGCTGAGCCGGATCGCTCCCGGCCTGTATGCGCGCATCATGCGGCGCCGAGTTTGTGGGGGTGCCTGACGCCTGACATCCGACACGCGCTTGGTCTGTTCGACGTGCCGGACCGGGCCGCTCAAACAGCACCGGACGCAATGCTCGACCAGCGCACCGTCAGATTTGGCTAACTTCGGCATGACGTCAGCTCTCTATACAGAGCTGATGCGCCGCGACTACGCAGGAACTTGTCCCGAATCAGGCAGGCACAAGCTTCATGGTGGTAGGTATTCATCCTGATTGTCTGATTCGGCCAGCGAGCTTATCTTTCGCTAGTGATGAACGACACGGCAATATTTCACCGATCGGTAGACGCTGGAACAAGGCCTGTTGCGCAGGGTTTGTTTTGTCCGTCATCGAGACCGGTACTGATCCGGCTGATTGCAACAGTATTGGAAAGCTTCCCAGGTACCAACCGAGAGCAGGTGCGCGACTCCCAAGTCATTTTGAGGCCGGGATAGCGAACGCCGCCGTTCGTTGCTCGCCATTTCGCCATGCCAGAAACCGGTTACATCGCCGTATTCCTTGTCGGCCTGCTGGGCGGTGCCCACTGTGCCGCAATGTGCGGGGGCATCGTCGGCGCAGTTACGGCGCAAATGCCGGTCGCACGGGTCGGGCGCCCGCCGCAATCCGTCTGGCCGCTGCAGCTTGCTTACAACGTCGGGCGCATCGCAAGCTACGTGGTGGCGGGGGCGGCCATGGGAGCCATCGGCAGCGTCGGACTGCTGTTCAATAATTTGCTGCCGGTCCAATTGACGCTCTATGTCATCGCCAACCTGATGCTGGTGGCACTTGGCCTGTACCTCACCGGCATCACGCAGGCGCTGGCGTTCAGCGAAAGGCTGGGGCAGCGACTCTGGCGAAAGATCCAGCCATTGACCAAACGCTTATTGCCGGCACAAAGTGTTGCCAAGGCGTTGCCACTCGGCATGCTGTGGGGCTGGCTGCCGTGCGGCATGGTGTACAGCGTGCTGACCACCGCACTCGTTGCGGGCAGCGCCTGGCGCGGCGCCGCACTAATGCTGGCCTTCGGTCTCGGAACCTTGCCCAACCTGCTGTTCGCCGGTTTGCTCCTCAGGAGATTGCGCGACGTAACGCGAACTCGGATGGTGCGCCTCATATCCGGGCTCCTGGTACTGGGTTTCGGACTGTTCGGGCTTGCCAATGCGACCTCTTTCGGCGGCCAGTTGTGGGATGGGGTCATCTGTCGCGTCTAGAAAGCCGTTCGGCGCCCGATCAACGCCCGAGGTTACCCCAGTGTTGCCGCCTCTGCGCTCGCAGTAGCGCCGGGCCCGTCTATTGAATCGCGCAGCAGGGTGCGGGTTGAGTTCGCCACCACCAAGAGGCTGCTCGCCGACATCGCTACCGCCGCGACCAGCGGACTAAGATAACCGGCCATCGCAAGCGGAATGGCAATCGCGTTGTAGCTAAGCGCCCATACCAGGTTCTGCCGAATGCGTCGATGAGTGGCGCCGACCAGCGCAAAAGCGTCGAGCACGCGATCCAGATGGTCTCCGGGAATCACCATGTCAGCGGCCTCCGCCGCCAGTTTCGTCGGTGCCCCAAACGCTATGCCGAGGTCGGCCGCCGCCAGCGCGGGGGCGTCATTGCTGCCGTCGCCGATCATCGCGACGCGACCTTGCGTCCTCAGGCGCCGTATCACTGCGGCTTTTGCTTCAGGCGGTACGCCGGCATGGACCTCATCGACATGTTCGGCATAGCCGTTGGAATGCTCGGCGCCAGTCAGCAATACCACGCGACAGTGGCGACGCAGGAAGGCGACGACCTTGATCCACTCGGGGCGGGCGCGATCGCGCGTGACGATGGCGCCTTCGGCACGGCCGTCCCAGCCGACCCAGGAGACAACGCTGTCGCTGTTGCGGCAATCGGCGACACTGGCCTCGAGAGACGCCGGAATAACCCAGTCGAGCGTTGCGAACAGGGCGCGGCTGCCAACCGCGACGCGGTGTGCGCCGACCCCGGCCACGGCACCCCGGCCGGGATGGAGTTCGACCTGGCGGGCGCTGCGCGACGTATCCAGAGCGGCAATGGCCTTCGCCACCGGATGCTCCGAATGACGCTCGACCGCCGCAGCGCGCGCCGCGGTATCGGGCGGCCCGATAACATCGACTACAGTCATTTCGCCGCAGGAAAGCGTTCCGGTCTTGTCCAGCACGACAATGTCGATGCGCGGCGATTTCTCGAACAGGTTAGCGCTGCTGACGATGATGCCGTGACGCAGCGCACTACCCACGGCCGCCGCCGTGGTCAGCGGAATCGCCAGGCCGAAGGTGCAGGGGCAAGACACGATCAAGGTCGCCAGACTGGCCAGCAACGCCTGTTCTGGCGACGCGCCGGCGATGACGAAACCAAGGCCGACCACAACGGCCAGCATCATCACCACCGGCACGAAGGCGCGCACAAGCCGATCGACGCGTCCCTGAATGCCACCGCTGGCGCTTTGCATGTTCCACAGCAGGCGCGAGAGATTGGCCATGCGGCTCTCCACCCGCTCGCCGACTTCGATTTCAAGCCTGCCTTCAAGCAGGATGCTGCCGCCCATGACGCGTTCACCGGCGCCACGCGACACCGGAAATGCCTCGCCGGTCATTAGCGACTCATCGATCGCCCCCTGACCGACGACGATTTCACCATCGATCGGGATTGCCTCTCCCGGACGCACGACAACCCGGTCGCCGGCGACCAGTTCATCGATCCCGCAGTTCAGGTAGCCACCGTCGCGCAGCACGCAGGCCCGGTCCGACCAGGCGCGCAGGATGCCGGTGAGTTCCAAGCTGGCCTTGCGGCGCGCACCTTGTTCGAGGAAGCGACCGATTGTCACGACCGCGATCAGGGTGCCGGCGACTTCAAAATACAGGTCCAGCGGATCACGAAACAACTGGACGCAGCTGTAGGCATAGGTCGCAAGGATCGAGAGCGCCAGCAGCAGGTCCATGTTCGGCACGCCGACGCGCAGCGCGGTCCCTGCGCCCCGCAGGATCGGCCAGCCGACATAAAAGACCAGCAGCGTGGTGAGCGCGAACAAGGCCAGTGGCGTTGCCGTGAACGCAAGCCAGCTGATCGCGGCATAGTCTTCGCGCTGGACAAAGCCGCCATGCACCGGGTATATGAAAAGCAGCGCCAGCATCATCACCACAGAGGCA
>JAHFQQ010000344.1 GCA_023259235.1 Polaromonas sp.
GCAAACACGCGGGCGACCGGGTCACCGGCGGCGCCGTCAACGCCGAAGGCCTGATCGTGGTGCGCACCACGGCGGTCGGCGCTGAATCAACGCTGGCGCGCATTGTGCGCATGGTGGAGTCGGCGCAGGCGAAAAAGGCGCCGATCCAGCGGCTGGTCGATCAGGTCAGCGCCGTGTTCGTGCCGGTCGTCATAGTCATCACCTTCATCACGCTGCTGGGCTGGGGCCTGGCCAGCGGCAACTGGGAAGCGGCCATCCTGAACGCCGTCGCCGTGCTGGTGATTGCCTGCCCGTGCGCCTTGGGGCTGGCCACGCCCACCGCCATCATGGTTGGCACCGGCGCGGCAGCCAGGCAGGGTATTTTGATCAAGGATGCCGAAGCGCTGGAAGTGGCGCACAAGGTCACGATGGTCGCCTTCGACAAGACCGGCACGCTGACTGAAGGCAAGCCGGAGCTGGTGGCGCTGCAAGCCAATGGGAGCTCCTCACGCGATGCTGTTCTGGGCTGGTGCGCCGCGATTCAGTCCGGCAGCGAACACCCTCTTGCCAAAGCCGTCACCGCGCTCGCCCTGAAAGAGCAGATCAGCGTGCCGGCTGCGTCCGAAGTGCGCGCGGTGGCCGGGCGCGGCATGTCGGCGCGGGTTGACGGGCGCGAGTTGCGGCTGGGAAGCCCGCGCTTCATGCAGGAACTTGGTGCTGACCTCAGCGCCTTCGCCCCGCGCTCAGGAGAACTGGAAGCGGGTGGCCGTACCGTATCGTGGCTGGCCGATGTCACCGGACCGCCGCAACTGCTGGGGCTGCTGGCTTTTGGCGACACGCTAAAGGCCAGCGCCAAACCCGCGGTGGCTCGGCTCCACGCGCTCGGCATTCAAACCGCGCTGCTGACCGGCGACAACCGTGGCAGCGCCGATGCCGTCGCGAAGCAGCTCGGCATTGACATCGTGCACTTTCAGGTCTTGCCCGAAGACAAGGCCGCCATCGTGGACCGGCTCAGGGATCAGGTCAAAGCGGGCGGCGGCCGCGTCGCGATGGTGGGCGACGGCATCAACGACGCGCCCGCGCTGGTCGCCGCTGACGTGGGCATCGCCATGTCCACCGGAACCGACGTGGCCATGCATGCCGCGGGCATCACGCTGATGCGCGGCAACCCGGCGCTGGTAGCCGACGCCATCGACATCTCGCGCCGCACCTACGCCAAGATTCGGCAAAACCTGTTCTGGGCGTTCTTCTACAACGTGGTGGGCATTCCGCTGGCCGCCTTCGGGCTGCTCAGCCCGGTGATTGCCGGCGCCGCCATGGCGCTGAGCAGCGTCAGCGTGGTGAGCAACGCCCTGCTGCTGCGCCGCTGGAAAGGCAACTCGAAATGACCTTACTGACACACAGCGAAAACCGTGGGGGCCGGCCGCCGCGCCGGGCCGCCCCAAGCAAGGCCAGCCCCCTTGGGGGGCAGCGTATTACACAAAGTGAAAAGCGTGGGGGCCCTGTCAACATCGGCCAGGCCGCGGCCCTCTCGGGCGTGTCGGCCAAAATGATCCGCCACTATGAAGCCCTCGGCCTGCTGCCGCCCGTGTCCCGCACTGACACGGGCTACCGGCTGTATGGCGAGCGGCAGGTGCATACCCTGCGTTTCATCCACCGCGCACGGACGCTGGGCTTCAGCATGGCCGAGATCGCCGAACTGCTCAAGCTGTGGCAAAACACCCGCCGCGCCAGCGCCGACGTCAAGCGCATCGCGCTGGCCCATGTCGCCGACCTGGAGCGGCGCATTGCCGAAATGGAAGCGATGCGCCAGACCCTGCGGCACCTGGCGCATTGCTGCCAGGGCGACAGTCGGCCGGATTGCCCGATCCTGGCTGAACTGGCGAGGTAGGAATCTTTCGGACCTGAAGGAAATTTGCGGTAAATCCGCCTGCTCGGCGCGCGCGGGCCTTCAGGCCGCTTTCTTCCGTGATGCGCTGCACGCCGTCTGCGTGGGCTGCCTGATCAGCCATCCCCAGCTTGCCACGCGCGCCGGGCTGGACCTCAATATTTCTGAAATTTGAACACTGCGCGGCTGGCGCGCGCATTGGGCCAGAAGCGGATTTCCCGGCCTTCCTGCAGGCCAAACCGGTCAATAATTTTCAGGTGGTTTTGCAGCGCCAGCGCTTCAAAGTCCCGCAGCGTGCCGACGCGGATGTTGGGCGTGTCGTACCACTGGTAAGGCAGCACCTTGGTCACCGGCATGCGCCCACGCAGCACGGCCAGGCGATTCGGCCAGTGGCCGAAGTTGGGAAAGGCGACGATGCCGATGCGGCCGACGCGGGCGGTCTCGCGCAGCATCACTTCGGCATTGCGCAAATGCTGCAGCGTGTCAATCTGCAGGACCACGTCAAACGAGCTGTCGCCAAACATTGCCAGGCCTTCTTCGAGGTTAAGCTGGATCACGTTCACGCCGCGCGCCACGCAGGCCTGCACATTGGCGTCGTCGATTTCAATGCCGTAGCCCGCGCAGCCGCGCTCGCGGATCAGATGGGCCAGCATCTCGCCGGTGCCGCAACCCAGGTCAAGCACCCGCGAGCCGTGCGGCACCAGCCGCGCCAGCGACAGAGAATCAGGGGACGGCTTTGAAGCTACTTCGGGCAGCTGGTTCATGGCGCCACCTTGCTCTTAAAATAGGAGCGCACTACGCCCATGTACCTTGGGTCATCGAGTAAAAAGGCATCATGCCCATGGGGTGCGTCAATTTCGGCGTAACTCACGTCGCGCTGATTGTCGAGCAGCGCCTTGACGATTTCGCGGCTGCGCGCGGGCGGAAAGCGCC
>JAHFQQ010000125.1 GCA_023259235.1 Polaromonas sp.
GCGCCCATCTCCTGCGCAAACACCCGGTGCCTCAAGCGCTGCGCCTGCCGGACCTCGTCCTGGCGCCGTGCCCAGCCAACCTGGATTTCCCCACGGACAGGCTTTTGAAAAAGGTCTGGACTGACTGCATGACGGCCTTGATGCAGTGAGCCTTGAGGCATCGCAACGGGCGACAAAGCGAAGGTGGGATTGGACAGTGCTTTCATGGCTAACTCCTTGTTGCGGAATCTCTGAACACCGTAAAACCGTGCGCTGTAAAAAACCCCTGAGACGGGGCTTGAAGGGCTCGGGCTCGTTAATCACCGGCGGTCCGCAACACCGCCGGCTGGAGTCGGCTGGACGCGCCGGTCACCGCCGACCATGCGACTGACAGTCCATCGAGCCGGGGCCAGGCGCCCGCATGGAGCTGCAAGCCCCCAGGCTCGCTCGGTGCAGCGCAAGATACGCATGCAGTGGTTTTTCATGTCAGTATCGACAGCGCTGCAATGCGCGCCAACGCGTGAATCAAATTCCGTTTTCATCGCAAGCTCCTTGATGCAAGTCAGGCCATGAGTTTGAAGTCTGCGAATGACGCGCTTATGTCAGTTCAGCGGCAAGTCCGTGACAGTTAGCGCGGTGCCGGCTTCTCCCGTGGTGGACTGCAATATCCGGGTCGGTCTGTGGGCCCGACGACGCTCACTGGCACATTAATGCAGGTTCAGTGCTGCGAAGATTCCTTGATCGCCTGAAGCATTGAATTAATTTGATAATTCAAGTATATTTGTACTGTGAAAATGATATACGCGATTCAAAAGGCGATCATTTTCGATGCAATTGCTCACCACAGGAGGACACTGGCCGCTCGCCCGGCTTGTTCGGGATTTATAGACAATTTGGCCTTTGGCCCTTTATTAATGGCCATATATTGCTATTATTTTATTAGCAACACGAGCTTAGTAATTCCCGCCTCACAACTCACTCAAACACCATGCCTGACCAGCCCCAGAACGTTCTTTTTTTGTGCACCCATAACTCGGCCCGCAGCATTCTGGCCGAAGCCACGCTCAACCACATTGGCAGGGGGCGCTTCAACGCCTTTTCGGCCGGCAGCCGCCCGCGTGAGGACCAGCAACCCAACCCACTCGGGCTGCAAGTCCTGCGAAACGCGGGCATCCCGACCGATGGCCTGCACTGTAAGAGCTGGGACGAGTTCGGAAAACCGGGCGCGCCGCACATGGACCTGGTGATCACGGTCTGCGACAACGCCGCCGGCGAGGTGTGCCCCTTCTGGCCGGGGCAGCCTGCCACGGCGCACTGGGGCTACGCTGATCCATCGGAAGGCGACGGCGACGAGGCACAAAAACTCGAGGCTTTCCGCAAGACGTTGCACGCAATTCGGCACCGGCTCGAACTGCTGGTGAATTTGCCGCCCACCGGAGTTGACAAACTGACGCTGCAGACGCGCGCACGCGCTCTGGCGGCATCGTGAACCGGGACTCCGGCGCGAACAGGGGGCGCCTTCCATGGCGCGCACTGAGGCACCGCGCCCGGCTCCCTGACAAGCGCAATTCCACAACAATGATTCGATGATTCGAGGAGGGCCAAAGTGCTCACTGCCCTGCTGATTTTTATCGTCACCCTGGTGCTGGTGATCTGGCATCCGCGCGGCCTGGGCATCGGCTGGAGCGCCATGCTGGGCGCCGTGCTGGCGCTGCTGCTGGGAGTGGTGCATCCTGGGGACATTCCCGTGGTCTGGCACATCATCTGGAACGCCACGGCCACCTTCGTCGCCGTCATCATCATCAGTTTGCTGCTCGATGAAGCTGGCTTTTTTGAATGGGCGGCGCTTCACGTCGCGCGCTGGGGCGGCGGCCGCGGACAGTTGCTGTTCGCTCTCATCGTGCTGCTCGGCGCCGCCGTTGCAGCGCTCTTCGCCAACGATGGCGCGGCGCTGATCCTGACCCCCATCGTGATGGCAATGCTGCTGGCGCTTGGCTTCAGCCCGGCAGCCACGCTGGCCTTCGTGATGGCGGCCGGGTTTATCGCCGACAGCGCCAGCTTGCCGCTGGTGGTGTCCAACCTGGTCAACATCGTTTCGGCTGATTTCTTCAAAATTGGCTTTAACCAATATGCAACCATCATGATTCCGGTGAATATGGTCGCAATTGCCGCCAGCCTGGCCGCACTGATGCTTTATTTTGGCCGCAGCATTCCGGGTCGCTATGACGTGGCCCAGCTCAGACAACCGGGCAAGGCGATTCGCGACCTGGCAACGTTTCGTGCCGGTTGGGTGGTGCTGGCGTTGCTGCTCATCGGCTTCTTCGCGCTGGAACCACTGGGCGTGCCGGTTAGCGCCGTTGCCGCCGCTGGCGCGCTTGTGCTGCTGGTTGTTGCCGCGCGTGGCCATGTCATCTCCACCCGCAAGGTGCTGCGCGAAGCGCCGTGGCAGATTGTTATTTTTTCACTGGGCATGTACCTGGTGGTTTATGGCTTGCGCAATGCGGGGCTGACCTCTGAAATTGCCACGCTGCTGAATATCTTTGCGCAAGGCGGCGTCTGGGGAGCGGCCATTGGCACCGGGCTGCTGACGGCGTTCCTGTCTTCGGTGATGAACAACCTGCCGACGGTGCTGATTGGCGCGCTGTCCATTGACGCCAGCCAGGCGACGGGCGTGGTCAGGCAAGCCATGATCTACGCCAACGTGATCGGCAGCGACCTGGGGCCGAAAATCACGCCCATCGGCAGCCTGGCCACACTGCTGTGGCTGCACGTCCTTGCGCGCAAGGGCATGACGATCAGCTGGGGCTACTACTTCAGGGTTGGCATCGTGCTGACCCTGCCGGTGTTGCTTGTCACGCTGGCAGCACTTGCCCTGCGGCTGGGCATGGTGTAATGACCTCACATCCACCCGCGTTCAATCCACGCATTCGCATCAACGGCCTGCACCGGGCGCGCCAGAGGCAGGCTGCCTTATCTGACGCTTATGAATCCGGCAGTGCTGGCCGGGCGCGAAATCTCATGGCAAGCTCCGGGGCATGACACAGCGCCGCGTCAACACAGTGGTCAGCCTTGGCATCGCCCAGACGCTGGCCTGGGCGTCAAGCTACTATCTTCCAGCGATACTCGCGTCGTCCATGGCCCGGGATCTTGGCGTCAGCACGCCCACTGTGTTCGCGGGTTTTTCCGCGGCGCTGGTGGTTTCCGCCATTTTTGGGCCGGCTGCGGGCAGAGCCATCGACCGCCTTGGCGGCAGGCCTGTTCTGGCCGCCAACAGCCTTGTCTTTGCAGCCGGCCTCGTTATGCTGGCGCTGGCGCAGGGGTCGATCGGGCTGTTCGCCGCCTGGCTCCTGATCGGGGTGGCCATGTCCGCCGGGCTGTATGAGGCAGCCTTCGCCGCGCTGGTGTATCTGTATGGCCGGGACGCGCGCAGCGCCATCACCGGCATCACCCTGGTTGCGGGTTTTGCCAGCACTGTGGGCTGGCCGCTGACGGCGTGGATGGAGTTTCAATGGGGCTGGCGCGGCGCCTGCCTGGCATGGGCTACGCTGCATCTGCTGGTGGCCCTGCCACTGAACTGGCATCTGCCCGCCACGCCTCGCCTTCCCGCGGTGGCGGCGGATCTGGTTGTGGCGCTCATGCCGGGTGAAACGCAGGCAACCCCGGACAAGTCCGGCCAGGGTGCCGCGCGCACTGCCGTGCTGCTGGCCACCGCGTTCGCTGTGACCTGGTTCATCAGCACGGCCATGGCCGCACATTTGCCGCGGTTGCTGCAGGCCCATGGCGTGCCGCTGGCGACAGCGCTGATCTTTGCCGGACTGGTCGGGCCGGCTCAGGTTGCAGGACGGCTGCTGGAATACGGGCTGCTGCGCAACATTCATCCTCTGGTGTCGGCCCGGCTGGCTGGCATCATGCATACGCTGGGCGCCACGGCATTTCTGGTCTTTGGCGTGCCAGCAGGCGCGGTGTTCACACTGCTTCACGGCGCGGGCAACGGCGTGCTGACCATTGCCAAGGGCACGTTGCCGCTGGTGCTGTTCGGCACCCACAACTACGGCACACGCCAGGGTCTTTTGATGGTTCCGGCGCGCTTTGCACAAGCCTCGGCCCCGTATCTTTTTGGCGTGGCCATAGATCGGTTTGGTGTGGGCGCATTGTGGTTTTCGGCAGCGCTGGGCATGCTGGGCTTTGCTGCGTTGATGCTGCTGCGCACCCCCGCCAGGGCGAAACATCGACTCCACGCGCTGACGCGGCACGCCACCGCGTCAGCGCGTCAGCGCGTCAGCGCGTCATCAAGGCAGCCATTTCTGGAAAAACTGCACTCGCCCCATGGCCGGGTCAAGCTGGTAACCAGCAAAACCCATGCGCTCATAAAGTTTGATGGCGCTGGCGTTCCCCTGCAGCACCTCCAGCGTCAGCTTTCAGGCACCGCGCTCACGCGCCAGCTGGTCTACCAGCGCCAGCATCTGCTCGCCAACACGCTGGCCGCGGTGGCTGGCCAGCACCACCACGTCGTGAATATTCACCAGCGGACGGCAGGCAAACGTGGAAAAGCCTTCAATGCAATTGACCAGGCCCACCGGCTGCGCTGCGTCAAACGCGAGCACACTGAACGCTTGCGGACGCGCCGCCAGCTCTTTGACAAGATAAGTTCTTGCGAACTCACTGAGCGGTTCGCCGCCACCGGCCGGATCTTGTGCATAAGCGTCCAGCAGCAGCAACAGCGCGCGGGCATGCTCAGGGCTGGCATAGTCGGCCCTGAAAATCCGAAGCCGGGAAGTATCCCGGGAAGGCCAGCCAAGCTTGCTCACGCAGTATTTTCCTGAATCAGGGACGGCGTGGTCATTTTAAGCTCCGCATGACGACGACGGGATGCACGCCGGCAGGGCTTGACCTGGTGTGAGGACGTATCGGGAAGGTGCTCCGGATTCAACCGTGACAAGTCACGCAGCTTTCCGCCAGCCCTTACAATCCCATGTACAAGTCCTTGCGCCTCAAACTTCATCCCATTGCCCACGTCACCTGGTTCATTGCCGCCGTCAGGCGGCCCCTTGGCTGCCCGCGCGCTGGCCTGTCAACGCGGGCGGCGACGGCTGTTTCGCGGTCTGAACCTGCAACTTGAGCCGGGCAGCGTAACCTGGCTGCGTGGCACCAACGGCAGTGGCAAAACCAGCCTGCTGCGCATTCTGGCCGGGCTGTCGCAGCCGTCCGAGGGTGAAGTCACCTGGGCCGGCAAACCACTCAAGCAGGTTGCGAGCGAGGCCCGGCAGGGCATGGTTTATATTGGCCACGCCAATGCCCTCAAGGAAGATCTCACGCTGGTCGAGGCGGTGGCCTTCCTGGCCGTGCTGGCTGGACTGGATGAGCCGCGCGGGCGGGCGCGCCAGGCGCTCCATCATCTAAACCTCGCAAATCGGTGCGACGCACCAGTGCGCACCCTTTCCCAAGGGCAGCGGCGCCGCGGTGCCCTGGCACGGCTGGTGCTCGACGAGCAGCCACGCACATGGGTCCTCGACGAACCCTTCGATGCCCTCGACAGTCAGAGCGTGGCGATTCTCTGTGCCATGATCGAAGCCAATACCCTGAGGCGTGGCGCCGTATTGCTGACCAGCCACCAGCCGGTTGAATTGGCCAATGCGCGCGAGTTCGACCTCGAACCATGGTGTTGTGCGTCATGAGAAGCCTGTTATTTTCCGTGGCCGCCCGCGACCTGCTGCTGGCGCGCAGGCGTCGTATCGAGGCACTGCTGCCGCTGGGCTTCTTCATCGTGGCGGCGGGCCTGTTCCCCATCGGCGTCGGCCCTGAGCCGCAAATGCTGCGCGAAATGGCACCGGGCGTGGTCTGGGTCTGCGCACTGCTGGCGGCCATGCTGTCAGTGACGCAGATGTTCGCCAGCGACCACCAGGATGGCTCGCTTGAGCAGATGCTCCTGTCCGCGCAGCCACTCCTGTCGGTGGTGATGGGCAAGGTGCTGGCCCACTGGCTCTCGACCGGCGTACCGCTGGTGCTGGCGGCTCCACTGATCGGCATCCTGTTTGACATGCGCGCGGCCAGCATCGGCACATTGGCGCTGACCCTGCTGCTGGGCACGCCCATTCTCAGCCTGCTGGGCGCCTTGGGGGCGGCCCTGACACTCGGGCTACGCAGCGGGGCCGCGCTGGTATTCCTGCTGGTACTGCCGCTGACCATCCCCGCGCTGATTTTTGGAACTGGTGCCGTCGGCGCAGTCGATTCCGGGTTGTCGCCACAAGCTCACCTGTCGGTGCTGGCGGCGCTGCTCATTTTCACCGCGCTGGGGGCTCCGCTGGCCACTGCGACGGCCTTGCGTATTGCGCTAGATTAATGTTTGTGCAATCAGCTTGCAGATCCCGGCCCATGGAATACGGGTTAACCCTGAATGCAAGATAATATCGATGTTCATGAAACCATATTCCGTCCGCCCTCCAACACGCTGGACAACCTTCGCGGCTCCGTCGCGCTTCTACGCATTGGCCGGCAGCCTGATACCGTGGTTTTGGGCGGTTGCACTGGTGCTCGGCATCGCAGGCCTGTATGTCGGCTTTGCGATTGCCCCCACAGATTTCCAGCAGGGGGACTCGTATCGCATCATCTTCATCCATGTGCCGGCGGCCTGGATGTCAATGCTGATCTACATGGCGATGGCCTTTTGGGCGGCTTTGGGCTGGATCCTCAACACGCGCATGGCCTCCATGTTCGCCCGGGCGCTGGCGCCCACAGGCGCGCTGTTCACCGTCATTGCCCTGTGGACTGGCGCGCTATGGGGCAAGCCCACCTGGGGCACCTGGTGGGTCTGGGACGCACGGCTGACGTCCGAATTCATCCTGCTGCTGCTGTACCTGGGCTACATTGCACTGACCGAGGCCATTGACGACATTCGTCGCGCAGCCCATGCCGGCGCGTTGCTGGCGTTGGTCGGCGCCGTCAATATTCCCGTCATCTACTTTTCAGTGCGCTGGTGGAACACCCTGCACCAGGGCTCCTCAATCAACATGACCGCCGCACCAACGATGGCCATGACCATGCTCGCCGCAATGCTGCTGCTCACGTTCAGCTTTTGGGCCTATAGTTTCGCGGTAGTTTTAACCCGCGCGCGATCCATCGTGCTCGAACAGGAATCGGATACCGAATGGGTCAGGTCGCTCGCGGCGGCCACACGCTAATACGGAAAGACAACACCATGCACTGGAAATCCTTCGGCGACTTTTTGCATATGGGCGGCTATGGCCTTTATGTGTGGGGTTCTTACGGCGTCACGTTGCTGATGATGTCGGTCGAGGCACTGATGGGCCGTCAGCGCTTCTGGGCCGCGCGTCAGGCCATCAACAACCTGGAGCAAGGAAAATGAAGCCTCGCAGCAAACGCGCGCTCATCATCATAGGAGTGCTCGCCGCCGTCGGTGTCGGCGTCGCTCTGGTGCTCAACGCGTTCAACAGCAACCTGGTGTTCTTCTACACGCCGTCGCAAATTGCGAGCAAGGAGGCGCCGCAAGGCCGCACATTCCGCATCGGCGGCCTGGTGAAGGAAGGTAGCGTGGCGCGCGACGGCGTGACGGTTCGTTTCCTCGTCACCGACACCGTCCAAACCGTTCCCGTGCGCTTTGAAGGCATCCTGCCGGACCTCTTCAAGGAAGGAAAGGGCGTCGTGGCCCAGGGCAAGCTGGACAGCGACGGTGTCTTCACCGCGCGCGAGGTGCTGGCCAAACACGATGAAAACTACATGCCGCCCGAAGCCGCGGAAGCGTTGAAGCAGGCCGCCGCGACGAAGGCCCGGGCAGCCGGTACGCTGGTGGGAGCCAGGCCATGATCCCCGAGTTCGGCCACCTGCTGTTGATCATGGCTCTCGGCATCGCCTTGGTGCAGGGCGTGCTGATGATGGCCGGCGCCCAGCGTGGACGCGCCGACTGGATGGTGCTGGGCCGACCGCTGGCATGGACGCAGTTCGTGCTGGTAGCGGGGTCGTTTGCGTGCCTGACGGCAGCCTTCGTGCGCAACGATTTCTCGGTGCTATACGTCGCATCGAACTCCAACTCGGCCTTGCCATTGCACTATCGCATCGCTGCGGTCTGGGGTGGCCATGAGGGCTCACTGCTGCTGTGGATGCTCATGCTCAATATCTGGACCGTGGCGGTTGCCACGTTCAGCAAAAGCCTGCCAAGGGTGTTCGTTGCACGCATTCTTGGTGTGCTGGGCCTGGTCTCGGTCGGCTTTTTGCTGTTCACCCTGATCACCTCCAGCCCATTCGAGCGTCTGCTGCCGGCGGCTGCCGAGGGGCGGGACCTGAATCCACTGCTGCAGGACCCGGGCATGGTTATCCATCCGCCCATGCTGTACATGGGTTACGTGGGTTTCTCGGTAGCCTATGCATTCGCGATCGCAGCATTGCTGGGCGGCCAGCTTGACGCCACCTGGGCACGCTGGACCCGCCCATGGACTTCGGCCGCCTGGATATTCCTGACCTTCGGCATCGGCCTCGGTAGTTGGTGGGCCTACAACGAACTGGGCTGGGGCGGCTGGTGGTTCTGGGACCCGGTCGAGAACGCGTCGTTCATGCCCTGGCTGGCCGGTACGGCGCTGATTCACTCACTGGCTGTCACGGAAAAGCGCGGTAGCTTCAAGGTCTGGACAGTGCTGCTGGCGATTGTGGCGTTTACCTTGTCGCTGATGGGTACCTTTCTCGTGCGTTCCGGCGTACTTTCGTCGGTGCATGCCTTTGCGACCGACCCACGGCGCGGCCTGTTTATCCTGGGTTTTCTGGTGGTGGTCATCGGCACCTCCCTGGTGCTGTATGCCTGGCGCGCGCCAAAGGTCGGGCTGGGTCAGCGCTTTGGTCTGCTCTCCAGGGAATCGATGCTGCTGATCAACAACATGCTGTTGATCGCGGCCACCGGCGCGGTGCTGCTGGGCACGTTATACCCACTCTTTCTCGATGCGCTGGGATTAGGCAAAATTTCGGTTGGTCCGCCCTACTTTGATACCGTGTTCGGGTTGCTGATGGTGCCGGTGATGTTTGCAATGGGCATTGGCCCCCTGGTGCGCTGGAAGCAGGATGAGCCCGGCAGCCTGGCCGGGCGGCTACGTTGGGCGTTGCCCGTGGCGCTGGCGGCCGCACTGATTGTCGGCTGGACTGCAGGCCGCATTTCGCCAGTCACAACGGGCGGCCTCACGCTGGCCTTCTGGATCGTCGCCTGCCTTGCCATCGATCTGTTTGAGCGCCTGCGGCCAACCGGCCTGCAAACCAGCATGATTGCCAGGTTGCGGAGGCTGCCGATGGTCGGCATGATGGTCGCCCATCTGGGCGTCGCGGTGTTCGCCTTTGGTGTGGCAATGGTCAAGACGTACGAAATCGAGCGCGACGTCAAGATGGGGCCAGACACAACCACCGAGCTGGCAGGCTACAGTTTGCGCATGGTCAATATCCGGGAGCTTCAGGGTCCAAATTACCAGGCAACCCAGGGCCAGATTGAAGTCAGCCGCGATGGCAAGGTGATCGCAACGCTTCTGCCAGCAAAGCGCATCTACCGCGTTCAGACCAACCCCATGACCGAGGCGGCGGTGGACAGCAACCCATTGCGCGACATCTATGTCTCGATGGGTGAACAACTGCCGTCCGGCGAATGGGTCGTGCGCGTGCAGCACAAGCCCTTCATTGTCTG
>JAHFQQ010000126.1:0-6723 GCA_023259235.1 Polaromonas sp.
AGTGTTTATTGTTTTCATTGCCCTGGCATTGGGTGTCAGGCTGCAGAGTCAGTGGGGCTTGCAAACAAGTCAATTTCTTCCGATTTTGATCGCGTTTTACCTGTTCAGGTATTTCGGGGGATGGTCGATCAGACATTTCCGCATCTGGCTGTTGATTCAATTCATTGCCATTGCGATATTCATCGGGCAAGGCACCGGAATCTTCATGTACGCTAGCAGGGGTTCCGCGGTCAGGGAACTTCCCGCGCAAAAGATTTCTGATTCAGCCATGGCCTTTTGGAAATCAAAAACCAATTGCCCGCTGAAGTACCTTTCAGGCCACCCGCCAATGTCGGCAATGATTTCAGCCTACTCGCACCAGCTCATTCAGGTGCTGGAAGATGGAGACTTTGAAAAGAGTCCATGGATAGACGAAAAAAAGATGATCGAAAGTGGATTTCTTGACGTCATGGTTGCAAGGGAGCCAAGCAACGACAGCAATGATTTCTCAATGAAGTTTGAAATCAAAAGCTATCGCAACAATGACGATTCGGTCAATGACCACTTGATACTGAAATTCCACAAGCCGCTGATCGAATGCGGCATGATGTTGAAAAACTGAACTTTCCTGATGGAATCCGGCCCCGATTTCCACCGATTTCCAGACGCTGACCGGTATCGTTTGCAATCCGCCTGAAGAGCGCCTATAAACCGGGGTTACGACTCCGGCCAACGTGGCATCTTCACCGGAGCGCGGCATGACGGCGATCATCGGAATTGCAGGCAGTCCGTGCGCAGGGGCGTTCAATGCAGCGCTGCTGCGGCAATTTCATGCATGGCTTCGTGGATTTCGTGAAATTGTGATACGTTGACATCAGACCGGGAGGCGATCATGGCGGCTGCAATTTTGTCAAACCAGGAATCCGCGTCGCCGCCGTGGCCCAGGCTGGACCATGAGGCCTGGAAAACAAGCTGCGCTACGCTGCATCTGTGGACCCAGATCGTCGGCAAAATCCGGCTGGCGCAGACACCGTGGACCAATCACTCCTGGCATGTGCCGTTATACGTCACGGCGCGCGGTCTGACCACTTCGCCCATTCCCTGCGGAGCGCGCACGTTTCAGATTGATTTCGACTTCATCGAACATCTTCTGTTGATCCAGGCCAGCGACGGGGCGACAAGAACGATGCCATTGAAGGCGCGCTCGGTGGCCGACTTTTACCGGGAGCTGTTTGCGCATCTGGCGGCGCTCGGCCTGCGCATCAGGATCCACGCAACGCCCAATGAAATAGCCGATGGCATCCCGTTCGATCAGGATCATCAGCATGCGTCGTATGACGCGGAGCATGTCCGCCACTTCTGGCACGCCCTGGTGCAATCAGACCGCGTGTTCAAGCAATTTCGTGCCCGCTTCATCGGCAAATGCAGTCCCGTGCATTTCTTTTGGGGCAGTTTCGACCTGGCCGTGACGCGTTTTTCAGGGCGCCCGGCGCCCCGGCATCCCGGCGGCGTGCCCCATTGCCCGGACTGGGTCATGCGCGAGGCCTACTCGCACGAGCTCAGCAGCTGCGGCTTCTGGCCGGGCGGCGAGGCGTTGCCGTATCCGGTGTTCTATGCCTATGCGTATCCCGAGCCGCCCGGATTCAGCACCGCAGACGTGCGCCCGCGGGGCGCCCGCTACGAACCCGGTTTCAACGAGTTCATCCTGCCCTATGAAGAGGTACGGCTGGCCGCGTCACCGGATGCCCTGCTGCTTGAATTTCTGCAGAGCAGTTATGAGGCTGCGGCCAACCTGGGATCGTGGGACCGGGCCGCGCTGGAACGCACGTTGCAAGCGTGATGCGGCAGGCCGCTGCCGGCCGATCGAGTCCGCACCGCAACACTCACCGGCGCAATCACCTCTGATCGGTCGGCGCCATCGGCACCGTCAAATGATCGCTTACCAGCCGTTTCATGGATTACTTTTACGAAAGCATCCGCGATGTCGGATGCAGCCCGACGGCACCCGCATAGGCGGACAGCCAGTCGTGGGATCGTCCTACATGGCGCGATCAGGTCCGCTGTTACCTTCATTCCTTGGCGATCCCGCACTCCCGGGTACTCCTACAGGCACCTTGGGGAGTGGCGGCCCGCCACAACTTTTTACAGGAACTATCAATGAATGCACTCTTGAGAAACGCATTGGCGGTGGCCGCGGTAGCCGTCGCCACACAGGCGGTCGCACAGGTCACCTTTTACGAACATGAGGGCTTTCAAGGCCGGTCTTTCACCACGGGGAGACAGATTGGCAATCTCGAACGCTCTGGCTTCAATGACCGCGCTTCGTCGGTCGAGGTGGCCAGCGACCGGTGGGAGGTTTGCGAAGACGTCCGGTTTAGCGGCCGCTGCGTCATCCTGCGCCCGGGCCGCTATCCATCCCTGGCCGCGATGGGCCTGAACGACCGCGTCTCATCGGTGCGGACCGTGGCCCGCAACGCGCGCATTGATGACCAGCGTTATGCACCCGCTCCGATGGCCCCACAGGTCACCCTTTACGAACATGAAAATTTCGGCGGACGGTCTTTCACGACGGACCGGCCGGTCGAAAACTTCGGGCGCAATGGCTTCAATGACCGCGCTTCGTCCGTCGACGTGGTCGGCGCGCCGTGGGAGGCTTGCGAAGACGTCCGGTTTAGCGGCCGCTGCGTCGTCCTGCGCCCGGGCCGCTATCCATCGCTGGCCGCGATGGGCCTGAACGACCGCGTTTCGTCGGTGCGGGCCGTGGCCGGCAACGCGCGCATCGATGACCGGCGCTATGCGCCCGCTCCGGTTGCCGGCCCCGACTTCCGCCGGCGCAACGATGAGCGGCTCTACCAGGCCAACGTCACTTCAGTACACGCGGTGGTCGGTACACCCGAGCAGCGTTGCTGGGTCGAGCGTGAGCAGGTCGCCCAGAATCAAAGCGGCCCCAACGTGCCCGGGGCGATCGTCGGCGGCATCATCGGCGGCATTCTTGGCCATCAGGTCGGTGGCGGAACCGGCAAGGATATCGCCACGGTCGGCGGCGCTGTCGCCGGAGCTGCGGTGGGCTCCAGCGTTGGCAACGCCCAGCAGGCGTCAACCCGTGACGTGCAGCGCTGCGAAAACGTACCCAGCCAGGCCCGTCCCCAATATTGGGACGTCACCTATAACTTCCGGGGCCAGGAGCATCGCATTCAGATGACCACCCCACCCGGATCCAGCGTGACCGTCAACGAGCAGGGCGAGCCCCGGCAGTAGGCGCTGTCGCCATGGCAAGAGCAAGACGGTCCTGCGGGACCGTTTTGTCGTTTTATTCAAGCCAAATCAGGCTCCAGCCCCCACCCTACCTGCGTAAGCAGCTATCAAATCAGGACCGCGCCGGGATCTCCAGCCCGCGCACCACTGCCGGGCGCGCCACAAACGCCGCCAGCGCCCGCGTGACCTGCGGGAAATCGTCGATGCCCACCAGATCGCCGGCCTCGTAAAACCCGGCCAGGTTACGCACCCAGGGAAAAGTGGCGATGTCGGCAATGCTGTAGGCGTCGCCCATGATCCAGGCGCGGCCCTCCAGGCGCTGGTTCAGCACGCCGAGCAGGCGCCTGCTTTCCGTCACGTAGCGGTCGCGCGGGCGCTTGTCTTCATAGTCTTTGCCAGCGAACTTGTTGAAGAAGCCGACCTGCCCGAACATCGGGCCGACGCCGCCCATCTGCCACATCAGCCATTGGATCATCTCGTAGCGCTGCGCCGCGTCCCGCGGAATGAACTGCCCCGTCTTCTCGGCCAGATACAGCAAAATCGCGCCGGACTCGAACAGCGCCAGCGGCCTGCCGCCCGGCCCGTCGGGATCGATGATGGCCGGAATCTTGTTGTTGGGGTTGAGCGAGAGAAACTCCGGCGACATCTGGTCATTGGTCTCGAAGCTGACCAGATGCGGCTCGTACGGCAGGCCGGTTTCTTCCAGCATGATGGCAACCTTGACGCCGTTGGGTGTGGGCAGCGAGTACAGCTGCAGCCGATCGGGGTGCTGCGCGGGCCATTTGCGGGTGATGGGGTAGGCAGAGAGTGTGTTCATGCGCCCATTCTGGCGGAAAAAAAGGAATTACGGCTTGACCTCGACGATGACCTTGAGTGTCAGCGGTACGCCATTGCGGAGCGAACTCACCCCCACCACGGAGCGCACATGCACGCCGGCCGGGCCAAAGACACTGGCCAGCAGATCGGAAGCGCCGTCCAGCACCTGGGCGTGTTCCTCGAACTCCGGCACGGCGTTGATGGAGCCATGCAGGTCCACCACCTGCGCGACCTGGTCGAGCGAGCCCAGCGCGGCCTTCACCGCCGCAATCACCTCCAGGCAGGCGGAGCGCGCAAACGCATAGCCTTCTGCGGTGGCGTACTCGCGCCCGAGCTTGCCCTTGGGCGCCACGCCGTTCACGGGCGACGGCGCCTTGCCCGCGATGTACAGCAGGTTGCCGGTTCGAACCGTCGTGGCGTAGTTGCCGGCCGGCCCGCTCGCTTTGGGGAGTTCCAGCCCCAGATGTTTGATTTGCTGTTCCGCATCCATGTTGCACCTCGTATGTTGGGTTCGGATTGTGACACCCGGCATGGACGCTCAGGCCAGCGCCATGCGCAAGCGCCGCGCCGCGTCTTCGGCCCGCGCGTCGTCGATCTCGCGCAGCACGCTCTGCATGTCCACGGCGGTCTGCGCACGCTCAAAATGGCCGGTGAGCACCGTTTCATGGGACAGCAAACCCGCCTGGTACAGGCTCCACATCTCGGGGCCGTAGCGGGTGGTGAGCAGCTCGGGGGCAAACTGGCCAAAGAAGTCGCGCAGATTGGCCACGTCGCGCAGCAGCATGCGCTGGGCGTGGTTGTTGCCCGCGGCATCCACCGCCTGGGGCAGGTCGATGATCACGGTGAAATCCTGCCCATCAGCGTGCGCCAGCAGGATGTTGAACTCCGACAAATCCCCATGCACCACCCCGGCGCACAGCATGCGCACCACCTCGGCCACCAGCGTGGCGTGGTGGGCCAGCGCCTGGCCCGGCGTGAAGGCCACATCGTTCAGGCGCGGGGCCGCGTCGCCGTGGGCGTCGGTCACCAGTTCCATCAGCAACACGCCCTCATGAAAGTTGTAGGGCCGCGGCACCCGCACGCCGGCGGCGGCCAGCCGGTATAGCGCATCGACCTCGGCGCTTTGCCAGGCCGCCTCTTGCGCCTGGCGGCCAAACCTGGTGCCCTTGGCCATGGCGCGGGCCTGGCGCGAGTTCTTGACCTTGCGGTTTTCGGTGTAGTCCACCGCCTGGCGAAAGCTGCGGTTATTGGCCTCTTTGTAAATCTTGGCGCAGAGGGTTTGCTCACCATTGCGCACCACAAACACCATGGCTTCCTTGCCGCTCATGAGCTGGCGCACCACCGTGTCGATCAGGCCCTCGTCAATCAGGGATTGGAGTCTGGCAGGTGCTTTCATTGGGAGGATTGTCCGCTGCCTGGCGCCGCCGATCGGCCCGCCACCGACCAGCCCGCGCGCAGGTTGGCCTTGTCGTTCTCATACTCCCACGCCGTGCCGCAACGGTCGCAGCGGTAGCTGGTGATGGTGACGACATGGCCGCCACGCTTTTCCTGGCGGTTGTTGCCCTGCACCAGCTCGGGATGTCCGGGGGCGCGGCGCCAGTCGCGCTGGATGCCGGCGCACGAATCGCACAGCTCCATCTTCTTCGATTCGTTTGGTTGATTCAGGTCGTCGGTCATGTTGCGGCACTTCGTGGTGGTGATGGGCGGTTGCTTGAACAAATCAGTAAACAGCATCATGATCGCCTACATTCACCGGGATGATCTGCTGCTCTTGAATTAACAGCTCCAGTGTGATGCGATAAGACAGATTGATGGACACCGAATGCAGGCCCTCAAACTTGCCGCGCAAAGCGTGCAAGCGCAGCGAAGGGTGCGAAGGATTGGCTTGCAGCAACTGCAAGGTTTTCAGATAGTGCGAGCGCAAGTCGGGATGCTGCTTGAGAAACCGCGCTGCGCGGCGGTTGTATTGCTCGGTAAAGACCAGTGCATAAGGCAGTTTGGGCAAGTTCACAGCGCATCCAGCCGCGCCAGATGAGCCGCGGGCGACTCCTGCACCACGCGACCGGCGGCCAGGTCAGCGCGGGTTTCGGCCAGTGCGGCGTCCAGTTCGCATTCGCGCAGGTAGCGGTAATGCGCGATGTCCATCACGACAAATTTGTCTGTGCCCCGCACCGAAACAATGGCCTCGGGCGCGGTGCTGAGTGCCAATTCGATGGCGGATACGCCTTTGGTTTTTAAGTCGTTGGCGCTGATGTGGGACATTTGGGACTCCTGAAAAATGAATTTTACGTGTTGTTAATCGTACTATTAAAAGTATTCTTCAACAAGCGATGGCGAAAGAGCCGAGTTTCCAGGTTCATATATAAAACTGGCTTCCACCCCCCGTTCCACCTGCGCAAGCCGCTATCAAATCAGTATCAATCAGCAAACAATCCGTTGCAGGGTTTTTATGCGGATCCGGCTACCCGGCAGCCTTCAGGAATGGGTGTCAATGGGTGCATTATTGGTTGGGCGAGAGGAATTCCGGCGACAACTGGTCATGGGTGTCGAAGTTGACCAGCTGCGGCACGTGGGGCAGACCCCCTTGTGGGTGTGGGTCAGGTCTCAACCACTGCGCTGCGCGGCAAACGCAGGCCGCGCAAGCGCTGGTGCGCCACGTCTTCCAGGTCCACG
>JAHFQQ010000126.1:6733-7924 GCA_023259235.1 Polaromonas sp.
CAGGTAGTGGTTGGTGAACACATCGAGGTATGCCTCCAGCGTCTGCGCCGCAAGCGTTTCACCGGCCAGTTCCAGGCACAGGGCGCCCACCTCCGAAGTGCAGAAGTGGTCGCCACGCCTGGAACGGCGCAGGCGGTAGTTGGAGAGTTGCCCGCTCTGCAGGCTGAGTACAGGCAGGCGGTCCAGGTAGGGGCTTTTGCGAAACATCTTGCGCGCCTCGGGCCAGGTGGCGTCGAGCAGCACAAACAGCGGCCGCTTGGCCTGCTTGCCACCGATGAGAGCGGCGGGTAGCAGCTCCGTCACCACCCGCCCGGCCGCCACATACTCCCCGGGAAACACCAGATAAGGCTGCCACTGCGGATCAGCCAGCAGGGCCAGCAGCGCCGGGTCAACTGAAGTGCGCGCCCAGCCAAAGGCAAAGGTGTCGGCGACCACATCGGCAATCAGCCAGCCGGTGTTGCTGGGCTTGAGCGGCTCGATGTCGGCCATGATCAGGCACACCCCCGCACGCACCGGCACCACCGGGCGCAAGGCACACAGGCAGTGGCTGGGAACCAGGCGGCAGCCGGCGCAGCGCTCCCCGTGCGGACCGCCACGGGCAAGAAAGGGTTTGGCGCTGCGCGCCAGGCGCGCGGCGCGCAGGCGGGAGACGGCGTGGGTCATGCGGATAGATTGTCGCGCCTCGGCCATCGAGGCCAAAGCCGCCTGCGGGGTACGCTGAAAAGTCGTTAGATTTCAAGCCAAATCGGCCTCCAGCCCGCGTCCCGCCTGCGCAAGCAGCTACTAAATCAATAGCTTCTCTGGATCACCAGCCGGCGCAGCGCTGGGCCTGGCCGTGCCCACAGCGCAGAAATTTGTGGGCATTTTGGTGCTGCACGACCACGACCGCATCACGCCGTCTGACGAAGAACTGCACGCCAGGCCGGTATCGCCGTTGTGGCGGGTGTAGCACGAACGTGCTACTATTTCACCATCACTGGAGACTGCAGCATGTCCACAACGACTATCCGAATTGAAGACGACCTCAAAGCCCGCGTAGCCGCTGCCGCCCAGCGCGCCGGCAAAACCGCTCATGCCTTCATTCTGGATGCCATTTCCCAAACCGTGGAGCAAGTCGAACTGGACAACGCGTTCAACGCCATAGCCGACCAGCGCTGGGCCAAGCTTCAAGCCAGCGGCAAAACGGTGCCA
>JAHFQQ010000126.1:7934-9600 GCA_023259235.1 Polaromonas sp.
GCCATGGGATGACGCAAAAGCTTACCTTGCAGCCCGCGCCCGCAGTGAGCCCGCGCGAAAACCCGCGGGACGCAAATTGGCCAGGCGAGAGGGCGCATGACGCGCGTCGAGCTGGCCCCGGAAGTTCTTGACGATTTCGACCGTTTCTTTGAGCACATCGCCGAGTTTGACCCAGGCGCCGCGCCCCAGCGCATTGGCGAAATTCTGGAGGCCATCCAAATCCTGACCCATAGCCCTTTGATTGGGCGACCGGTGAAAGACGGCAAACGCGAACTCGTCATTGGCCGCGCCACGCGAGGCTATGTGGCGCTGTACCGCTATGTGGCGGCGATCGACACGGTGTTTTTGCTGGCGGTGCGAGCGCAGCGGGAGGATGGGTATAAGCGTAAAAATGGTCCGTAGCCCTTATGAAATGTACGTTAGCAGTTATTAAATATGTAGCTAAAGTAATCTAAAAATTACGCCGCGAACCGTATTTCTGGCCTATTCACCGCATAAATTGCGGCGAATTAGTGCCATAATCACCGCATGCGTCCCCATCGCCCCACCCGTACCCCCCGCTACATCTGGCAACTGCCTGATTGGCCAAACCTCACCTATGACGCCGCCGCACTGGCCGCACCCCTGGCCCGAGTGCACCGGGCGCAGGGTCAGCTCATGGGGCGCATGGCTGAGTTGGGCATGACTCAGCGCGAACAAGCCACCTTGCAGGTACTGACCCAGGAAGTCGTCAAGACCAGCGAGATTGAAGGCGAACGCCTCAACCTGGACGCCGTCCGTTCGTCCATCGCCCGCAGGCTGGGGCTGGACATTGGCGCCTTGGCACCCAGCGACAGGCACGTGGATGGCGTGGTCGATGTGGTGCTGGACGCCACCCGCAACTTTGACCACGCCCTGAGTGCCGAGCGCCTGTTTGGCTGGCACGCCGCGCTTTTCCCTACCGGCTACAGCGGGCGCGTACGCATTACCGTGGCTGCATGGCGCACGGATGCCAGCGGCCCGATGGAAGTGGTGTCTGGCCCTGTGGGCCGCGAGAAAGTGCACTTCACTGCGCCGCCTGCCAGCACATTGCCTGCACAAACCGAGGCGTTCTTCACGTGGTTCGAGACCGCCCCCGTGGGCGACGCCCTCATCAAAGCCGGGTTGGCGCACCTGTGGCTGGTGACCCTGCACCCGTTTGACGATGGCAATGGCCGCATCAGCCGCGGGGTGGGCGACATGGCGCTGGCCCGTGCCGAGGGCAGCAGCCAGCGCTTCTACAGCTTCAGCGCCCAGATACAGCGCGAACGCAAAGACTATTACGACCAACTGGAGGCCACCCAAAAAGGCTCGCTGGACGTAACACCCTGGCTCAGCTGGTTCTTGGCCTGCCTGCTTCGCGCCGTGCAGGGGGCCGATGGCTTGCTAGGTGGAGTGTTGATTAAGACCCAGTTCTGGCAGCGCTGGGCGGGCACGCCCATGAACGCGCGGCAGACGCTGGTGCTGAATACAGTGCTGGACGGCATGGAGGGCAAGCTGACCAACGCCAAGTGGGCGGCCATAGGTAAATGCTCTGCGGACACCGCGCTGCGCGATATCAACGACCTGCTGGCGCGTGGGGTGCTGAGCAAGTTAGAGGGTGGGGGGCGCAGTACGGGTTATTTATTGGTCAAATAAGACCCTGGCC
>JAHFQQ010000345.1 GCA_023259235.1 Polaromonas sp.
TTTCTCACCGCGCGCGATCAGGTCGACGACCGTGTCAAAGGGCTGGAACTCGGAGCTGACGACTACCTGGTCAAGCCGTTTGCGTTTTCTGAGTTTCTCGCTCGGGTGCGCACCCTGGTGCGGCGCGGCAAGGGGAACATTGAACCGACGGTACTACGGATTGCCGACCTGGAACTGGATTTGTTGCGACGCCGGGCACAGCGCGGTGGGCGTCGTATTGATCTCACTGCCAAGGAATTCGCACTGCTCGAACTCCTTCTGCGGCGCCAGGGAGAAGTGCTTACGCGTTCGCTGATTGCATCTCAGGTATGGGATATGAACTTTGACAGCGACACTAATGTGATCGAAGTGGCCATGCGCCGCCTGCGGGCAAAGATGGACGACGACTTTGAGCCCAAGCTGCTCCGCACGATCCGCGGCATGGGGTATGTGCTGGAGGTATCGGACTGATGGGCTCGCGCCTGACACTCACGGTGCGGCTGACACTGCTATTCACCATCGGTTCAGCGGTGGTTCTGCTCACCTTGGGCTGGCTGGTAATGGCCACCATCGCGTCACACTTCGACGAGCTTGATCGCGACGAACTCTCGGGCAAGCTTGACTATGCGGCGCAGCTTGTCGCCACCATGGAACATCCGCTCAACAAGGATGTTGTGGCAAAGGCGCTTGCCTCCACTTTTGCCGGGCACCATGAGCTTGTGATGCAGGTTCGCGGCCCGCGCGGGGCGGTTTGGTTTGCTTCACCAGACGTGGAGTTTCCGGCGGGTTGGACTGCCACCTCTGGGCTTTATCGTTGGCACGCGGGCGGGCGAACGTTTCACGGATTGGAAATGACATTGCCGGGCGGGACGACGGCTGGAGGCGCTCTCACACTGACGTTGGCCTTGGATACGGCACACCACGAACGATTTCTGTATCGCTTTCGCATGACGCTCTGGCTTTTCGTTGCGTGTGCCGTGATGCTCATGGGCTTGCTCGGTTGGGTTTCGGCGCGGCGAGGTCTGGCACCCCTGCGGGCCATGCGCGAGCGCGCTGCCACGGTGACAGCCCACAGTTTGGACCGTCGGCTTTCGGTAAAGGCCGTGCCGCCGGAATTGGCCGAGCTTGCTCTTACGCTCAATGAGATGCTGGAAAGGCTGGAAGATGCGTTCCAGCGCCTTTCCGATTTTTCTGCCGACCTTGCCCATGAATTGCGCACTCCCGTGAGCAACCTGATGATGCAGACGCATGTCGCATTGAGCCTTCCGCGAGACGCAGATGGCTATCGAGCCATTCTCGAATCCAACTCAGAGGAATACGAGCGCCTGGCCCGCATGATTTCCGACATGCTGTTTCTGGCGCAAGCTGAAAACGGACTCGTGCTGGTACACCAGGAGGTCGTTGATTTGGCGCACGAGGTACGCCAGCTATTCGACTTCTACGAGTTATTGGCCGACGAGAAGCGCATCGACCTGCAGCTGCGAGGCGAAGGCGCCCTGAACGGCGATAGATTGATGCTGCGCCGTGCCTTGGGCAATCTCATCTCGAACGCGTTACGCCACACACCGGTGGGAGGAACCATCAGCGTAGAAATTGACCAAGACGGGGCGCGATTGCGCATACAGGTGCGGAACACAGGAGAGCCTGTCGCTGCGGCCCATCTGGCACGGTTTTTCGAGCGGTTCTACCGCGCCGATCCCGCGCGGCAGCACGAAGCAGGCGAAGGCATAGGCTTGGGACTTTCCATCACGCGGGCCATCGTGCGTGCGCACGGGGGTGAAGTCTCGGCTGCGTCGAGCGACGGGCTGACCAGCTTCTCGCTCTATTTTCCAAACTCAGGATAGCCTGGCGTGCCGGTTGCCTGTTGGATTGCTCAGCCAAATCGAACGCGGCCTCTCGTCGCCCTCCCTGAAATCATTGACTCAGATCTGCGCCGCTTTGGGTATCCCGCTGAGTTGGCTCTTTGCCCTGATTTTTCGCCTCATGGACGCACCGGTGCCATCAGCCGTTGGCGACTGAGGTAAATGTTGGCCAGTGCCAATGCCGCGCACCCGCAGGCGTGTGTCCACCAGCCCCATCGAATCGTTGCTTGCGCCCGGTTTGGTGGTAGCCACCGGAATGTGAATCCAGTACGGGTCATTCTTGCGGCCCGCTGCAAGCAGTTACCATTCGGTTTTGTGCCCAACCCTTTTACAAGGACTGCGTTCCCGCGCTTTGCCACAACCCGCCTGATTCATGTCCATGCAAGACGCTACCCCCCGCATTGACCCGCAGGACACGCCTGATGGCCTGTCGCTGGTCGTGCGCGGCGCATGGACGGCAGCCGGCCTGACGGGCCAGCCGGTGTGGAATGCGCTGACGGCGCAGCTCCAGAGCCTGGGCAGTGAGGTGTCTGCCAGCCACTGGAATCTCAGCCAGATCGACAAGCTGGACTACCTCGGCGCGCAAGTGCTTTGGGACCATTGGGGCCGCGAGTGGCCGAAGCAGTTGCAAATTGAAGACAGCCAGCGCACTGTGCTGCAAACGGTGGCCAAACTCACGGTCAGCCCGCCCAAAGCGCACAAGCGAGATTGGAGCGAGCCCCTTGTCCTGCTTGGCAGCCGTGCGCTTGGCTCGGTGGATCATGCGAAGGGGCTGCTGCGGCTGGTTGGGCAGTTGCTGCTCGACATCTTGCGGCTGATCCGGCATCCGCGGGAAGGGCCATGGCGCGATTTTTCCGGCCACCTGTACCGTATCGGCGCTACGGCGCTGCCGATCACCGCGCTGGTGGGCTTTTTGATTGGCGTGGTGCTGGCTT
>JAHFQQ010000127.1 GCA_023259235.1 Polaromonas sp.
AATCGGATTCTGGAAAAAGGTTTTTTACCCGCTCAGTTGCCTCGTGATGGTCATACTGGCCCTGCCGTTCGCCTACCTGCATTTCCGCTCCGGCGGAATCGCCGGTTATGTATTTGCCGGTGTCATGATCGGTATCAGCTTTTTCCTGCTCAACAACGTGTTCGGCTATATCGGCAACCTGCAAAACTGGCAGCCCTGGCTGGCCGCTGCCGCACCGGGACTGTTGTACATGGCTGCTTCGCTGGGCGCATTTGGCTGGCTGGTCCTGAGACACTGAGCGCCAGCGCTGCATATGCATGATCCGCAAACAACCGGCCTGGCCTTCCTGACATGACCCTTCCCGCATCAACGCCACGCGGCATTGTGCTGTTTGCCCACGGTTCACGTGACCCGCAGTGGCGAGCGCCAACCGAAGCCATCGTCGGGCGCATCCGCGCTCTCCAGCCTGACACCCCCGTCTGCTGTGCCTACCTGGAGCTTTGCGCTCCTTCACTGCCTGAAGCAGCGAAAGCCCTGATTGTTGCCGGTGTCCGCCAAATCAGGGTCTTTCCCATTTTTTTTGGCGTGGGCAAACATGCCCGCGAAGATTTGCCGCAATTAATCGCCCAGCTCCAGGCCGATCATCCTGGCGTAGTCATTGAACTCCTACCCTCCGCCGGTGAATACGAACAACTGGCGCAACTGATGGCCGAGATCGCGCTGTCCTGAACCACAAAATATTTCTTTAGCATAATATAGGCATAATAAAGCCAATAAATAGCCTGAATTCGATATGAACCTCCACCAATTCCGTTTTATTCAGGAGGCCGTACGGCGCAACCTGAACCTGACCGAGACTGCCCGGGCCTTGCATACGTCGCAGCCCGGCGTTTCCAAGGCCATCATTGAACTCGAAGAAGAGCTCGGCGTGGAGATTTTTGCGCGGCATGGCAAACGTCTCAAGCGCGTCACCGAACCAGGCGAGCATGTCCTCAAGAGCGTTGCGCTCATCATGCGCGAGGTCGGCAATTTGCGGCGTATTGGCGAGCAATTTTCTGCCCAGGACAGCGGCACGCTATCGATTGCCACCACCCACACCCAGGCCCGCTATGTCCTGCCTGAGTCAGTGGCCAAATTGCGCGAAGCCTTCCCAAAGGTCAATGTCAGCCTGCACCAGGGCTCGCCCGAACAGGTGGCGCGCATGGTGCTCGACGAAATCGCAGAAATCGGCATTGCCACCGAATCGCTGGCGCAGTACGACGACCTTGTGACCCTGCCCTGCTACCAATGGCAGCACATGCTGGTCATGCCTTTGGAGCACCCACTGGCCAGAAACGAGCACATCACGCTGGAGGATCTGGCCCGGGAACCGCTGATTACCTACCACCCGTCGTTTACCGGGCGCACCAAGGTGGACCGGGCTTTTGCCGCCAAACACCTGCATCCGCGAATTGCCCTGGAAGCCATAGATTCCGATGTGATCAAGACCTATGTGCGGCTGGGGCTGGGCGTGGGCATTGTGGCTGAGATGGCGATTAGGGACGACGGTACCAACAGTGACCTGCTGGCTCGGCCCGCAGGCGCGCTGTTCGGCATGAATGTGGCCCGCGTGGCCTTTAAACGCAGCGCCTACCTGCGCAATTTTGTTTATAAATTTGCTGAACTGCTCAGCGACAAGCTCAGCCGCGAACTGATCACCGAGGCTATGGCCGGCCACACCCACGACGACGAGGGTTGAACATGCCGCTGCAAGAGACAACCACTTCGAACCTGGCACGCATCCGCCTGTTCAAGAGCCGGCTGCCCAATGTGGGCACCACCATATTCACCGTCATGTCCGCGCTGGCCGCGGAAAAAGGCGCGGTCAATCTTGGACAAGGCTTTCCTGACTTCGACTGCGATCCCAAACTGGTCGATGCCGTGACGGACGCCATGAAACGCGGCCTCAACCAGTACCCGCCCATGGCCGGCGTGCCGATATTGCGTGATGCTGTTGCCGCCAAACTGGCCAGACTGTATGGCCATCGCTACGATGCCGGCAGCGAAATCACCATCACAGCGGGTGCCACCCAAGCCATACTGACCATCATCCTGGCCGTAGTCCACCCCGGTGATGAAGTGATCGTGCTGGAGCCCTGCTACGACAGCTACGTGCCCAATATCGAACTGGCCGGTGGCACGCCAGTGCGTGTTCCCCTGACGCCCGGCACTTTCCGCCCCGACTTTGACAAGATAGCCGGGGCCATCACGCCCAAAACCCGCGCCATCATCATCAATTCCCCGCATAACCCGAGCGGCACGGTCTGGACCGAGGCGGACATGCTCAGGCTGCAGGACATCCTGGCCCCAACCGATGTGCTGCTGATCAGCGACGAGGTGTACGAGCACATGGTTTTTGACGGCCGGTTGCATGTCAGCGCGGCACGCTTGCCGGCTCTCGCGGCGCGTGGCTTCATCGTCAGCAGCTTTGGCAAGACTTACCACGTCACGGGCTGGAAAGTCGGCTATGTGGCAGCGCCTGCCGCGCTGACTGCCGAGTTTCGCAAGGTCCACCAGTTCAATGTATTCACCGTCAACACACCAGTGCAATATGGCCTGGCCGCCTATATGGCTGACGAAAGACCTTACCTCGACCTGCCCGCGTTCTACCAGCACAAGCGCGACCTGTTTCGGCGTGGCCTGGCCAACACGCGCTTCAAGCTGCTTCCCTGTGAAGGCAGCTACTTCCAGTGCGTTGACATATCAGAAGTCAGCGACCTCGGCGAAGCCGAATTTTGCAAATGGCTGGCCACCGGGATCGGCGTGGCGGCGATTCCCCTGTCGGCGTTTTACGGCAATGGATTTGACCAGCGGGTGGTGCGGTTTTGCTTTGCCAAGAAGGACGAGACCCTGCAAGCCGCACTGGAGCGTCTGGCCAGACTGTAGGCGCCGCCTGACGCGTGGAGCGGGCGTTGTCCTGCACACCTTTGCCGCACCCCGGTCGAAGATCGGTGCATGAAACAAGGAGTGCTTTCATGTCCCTCTCGCTAATTTTGCTCATCGTTCTCATTTTGATCCTGGTCGGCGCCCTGCCGACCTGGGGCCACAGCCGCAGTTGGGGCTATGGACCAAGCGGCGGCATCGGTCTGGTGGTGCTGATTCTGGTCATCCTGCTGCTGATGGGACGTATCTGACCTGAAAGCCACTGACGACAACTCACGATTCCGCACAAAAATGGCTTTGCCACTGCAAGGCTGTTTTCCGAGTCTGCAGCGCGGCAATCAGCTGTTCAGTTGAATCCAGGCCTTGTCCAGCCGCTTGATGCTCACCGGCTGCGGCGTGCGCAACTCCTGCGCAAAAAAGCTCACCCGCAGTTCTTCCAGCAGCCAGCGATACTCCTGCATCCGGGCGTCAAGCACGCCCTTGCGTTCGCTCACCAGACGCCAATAGCGCTGTTCCTGCGGCCGTAACTCGGCCATTCTGGCAGCGTCCCGGGCGGGGTCGGCACGCCATTTTTCCAGTCGCAAGGTGATGGCCCTGAGGTAGCGCGCAAAGTGTTGCAGCTGCGCATACGGCGTGGTGGTCAAAAACTGCTTTGGCACCAACCGCTGCAACTGCTGTGTGGCGTCGGCCACCGCCCCGGTGGCATTTTTGTTGTCCTTGATCTTTCTCTGTGCCACGGCAAATTCGGCCAGGATGCCGGCAGCCAGGCGCGCCACTTCGCTGGCAATCAGGCTCAAGCGCCCGCGCCCGTCGTCGACGCGCTTCTTGAAGTCGGCTTCGTGGGTGGGCAAGGGCTCCTGCAAGAAAGCCCGGTCCAACGCCACTTCAATGATTTGCTGGCGCAGTTCCTCCAGCGTTCCGCCACCCAAATGATCGGCAGCACGGCCCACCAGCATATAGGCCGTAGCCGTCTTCTGCAGGTCCGGCAGGTTTTTTTCCAGGTATTTCAGCGCTTCCCTGGTCTGCAGCGAAAACAATCGGCGCAAACCAGCGCGATGTTTGGCGGCGGCCACATCGGGCTCGTCAAACACCTCAATCGTCACAGCATCGCCCAAATCAATCAGCGCCGGAAAACCAATCAGGGTTTGCTGGCCCTTGCGGATTTCCATCAGCTCCGGTAATTCACCAAAACCCCAATCGGTGTAGCGTTCAGGTGTTTTGATTACTATTGTTTCAGGAGCTGCTTGTGCCCGTCCTGCTTGGGCTAGATGCCTATTTTGTTCATGATTTTGAGTGAAATAGGCATTTGTTGCCGAGCTGCCATCAAGCGTCTTGCCGATATTTCTAAGCTCTGCCAGCGCCTGAAATGCGCCCCGTGCCTGGGCACCTAGTTCACCCTTGAGCGCGCCCAGGTTTCGCCCCGCGCCCAGTTGCCGGCCATGTTCATCAACCACCCGAAAGTTCATGAACAGGTGCGGCGGCAGCATGTCCAGCTTCATGTCGGCGCGTTTGATGTCCAGCGACGTGGCATCGCGCACCCATTTCAGGACCGCGTCTGTCAACGAGCCGCTGCCAAACAGTTGCGGCTGATTGAGCTGCTCCGCCATGCGGGCGGCGGAGTCGGGCAAGGGCACCAGCCGCGAGCGCGGGCGTTGGTGCAGGGTTTTGATCAAGGCCTGAATTTTGTCTTTCAGCATGCCAGGTACCAGCCACTCGCAACGCTCCTCGTTCACCTGATTCAGCGCAAACAGCGGCACTTCGACCGTCACCCCGTCCCGGGGGTCGCCCGGCTCGTGCAGGTAGGTCGTCAGGCAATCGACGCCGCCTAGCCGCAGCATTTTGGGGAAGGCCTGGGTGGTGATGCCAGCCGCTTCGTGGCGCATCAGCTCCTCCCGGGTCAGCAGCAGCAACCTGGGCTGCTTTTTGGCTTCGACCTTGTACCAGCTTTCGCAACTGGCGCCACTGCACACGTCGGCAGGCAATTGCTGATCGTAAAAGGCGTAAATCAGCTCCTCATCGACGAGCACGTCCTGCCGGCGCGCCTTGTGTTCCAGGTCTTCAACCTGCCCGATGAGCTTGTGATTGGCGGCAAGAAACGGCAGCCTGGTGTCCCAGTTGCCTGCCACCAGCGCTTCACGAATGAAAATTTCACGCGCAGTGACCGGGTCCACCCGGCCGAAGTTGACGCGCCTGCCGTTATAGACCACCAGGCCGTACAGCGTGGCGCGCTCCAGCGCCGTCACCTGCGCGGCCTTTTTTTCCCAATGCGGGTCAAGCAGTTGCTTGTTTAACAGGTGACCCGCCACCTGCTCTATCCAAGGCTGCTCGATGTTGGCAATGCCGCGACCATACAGCCGCGTGGTTTCCACCAGTTCGGCCACCACAATCCAGCGGCCCGGCTTCTTGCTCAGCCTGGCGCCGGGATGGCGGTAAAACCGGATGCCGCGCGCACCCAGATACGCCTCTTCCTCATCAATTTTGCAGCCAATATTGCCCAGCAGGCCGCACAGCATTGAAAGATGCAGTTGCTCGTAGCTGGCAGGCCGCTCATTCAGATGCCAACCCTGCTCGCCCACCACGGCGTGCAGTTGCGAATGAATGTCGCGCCACTCACGCACGCGACGGATATTGACGAAGTTGTCGCGCAGCAGGTTTTCATATTGACGATTCGACAACCTATGATGGGTCAGGCTCCGATCACCGGAAAAGGCCGCGCCAGCGGCCGGCTCGGCAGATCGGGCGCCGACCCCCACTGATTGGGCCTCCCCGTGCGAGGGCTTGCCCCCGCGCGAGTCCCCCAGCCACTTCCATAGCTTCAAATAGCCGACAAACTCGCTCTTTTCATCATCGAACTTTGCATGCGCCTGGTCGGCCTGCGCCTGCTTGTCCATCGGCCGGTCGCGCACGTCCTGCACGCTGAGCGCGCTGGCAATCACCAGCACTTCGTCAAGTGCGTCCCTGGTTTTGGCCTCCAGAATCATGCGGCCGACGCGCGGGTCCAGCGGCAGCCTGGCCAGATTGCGGCCGACCGGCGTCAGTTCGTTGTCATCGTCCACTGCGCCGAGCTCGGCCAGCAACTGGTAGCCGTCGGCAATGGCGCGGCGCTGTGGCGGCTCGATAAAGGCAAACTCTTCGATGGTTCCCAGGCGCAGCGCCTTCATGCGCAAAATCACCGACGCCAGCGAGCTGCGCAAAATTTCGGGGTCGGTAAAACGGGGCCGGCCGGCAAAGTCCTGCTCGGCATACAGGCGTATGCAAATGCCGTCGGCCACGCGACCGCAGCGGCCGGCCCGCTGGTTGGCCGCCGCCTGGCTGATCGGCTCGACCATAAGCTGCTCGACCTTGCTCCTGAAACTGTAGCGCTTCACGCGCGCGGTGCCGGCATCGATCACATAGCGGATGCCAGGCACGGTAAGGGAAGTTTCGGCAACGTTGGTGGCCAGCACAATGCGCCGGCCGCTGTGGCTGTCAAAAATCCGGCCCTGCTCGGCCTGGCTCAACCGGGCAAACAGCGGCAGCACTTCGGCATTGCGGTTCAGGGGCTGGTGCGACAGGTGCTTGTGCAAATGGTCCGCGGCCTCGCGAATCTCGCGCTCACCCGGCAGAAAAACCAGAATGTCGCCCGCGCTGTGGGGCTTGAGCCAGAGCTCGTCCACCGCGTCGGCAATGGCATCGTTCAAATCGTAGTCGCGCGTCTCTTCAAAAGGACGCCAGCGCTGCTCCACCGGAAACATGCGGCCAGACACCATGATGACCGGTGCTGGCACCATGGGCCCCCACGCTCCGCGCTGCGCGTTGTCGCTGCCCCCCGGGGGGGCTACGTCCGGGCTGGGGCAGCCCGGCGCCGACGCGGCCGTCGCAAAATAATCGGCAAAGCGCTGCGCGTCAATGGTGGCCGAGGTGATGACGACCTTCAGGTCGGGCCGGCGCGGCAGCAACTGGCGCAGATAGCCCAGCAAAAAATCGATGTTCAGGCTGCGCTCATGCGCCTCGTCGATGATGATCGTGTCGTAGGCTCTGAGTAGCGGGTCGGTCTGCGTTTCAGCCAGCAAGATGCCGTCGGTCATCAGCTTGACAGACGCATCGCGGCTGAGGCGGTCCTGAAAACGCACCTTGAAGCCCACGACCTCGCCCAGCGGTGTTTTCAGCTCTTCGGCGATCCGCTTGGCGACGCTGGAAGCGGCAATGCGGCGCGGCTGGGTATGACCAATCAGCTTTCCCTGTCCGGCCGGATAGTTGAGCTTGCCGCGCCCCATGGCCAGCGCTATCTTGGGCAATTGCGTGGTTTTGCCAGAGCCGGTTTCGCCGCAGACGATGATGACCTGGTACGCGGCCAGTGCAGCCGCGATCTCATCGCGTTTGCCTGAAACAGGCAGCGATTCGGGAAAAGTGATGGCCGCAGGGGACAAGGGAAAAGCCAAGGATGGACCAGCAGTCAAAGCTGCTGATTATCAGGTGTTTCGCGCAGCCACCCACGGCTGCGCAGGTATGGCGGCGACATGGGCATTGTGGTCAGGACGCAATCACCGGCAACTCGGCAATTTCACCGCTTTTCTCGTCGTACCAGGCGAGTCTGCCGGGGTAACTCCAGGCCGTGCGCGACATGCCTTGCGCCATTGCCACGGCCGCTGCCGCATGCTCGTCAGCCTGCGATAGCCGCAGCACCCCGACGCCCACCTCGGCCGCCCACCGGGTTTGCCGGTAGCCCCGCGCGCCAACGTCCTGCCGGGTATTGAGGACCACCGATTTTGACAAGCAGGCGTGTACCATGCGCGCCAGCCGGATCAGCCGGCCACTGTCCCTGCTGCCAGGCATTAACAGCAAAAATCCGTCGTCGCCCAGCCGTCCCATTTCAACATGCGCAGGCACCACGCGGCGCAAGCGCCCGGCGCTCACAAACAACGCATGATTCACCGCAGACCGGCCATGGAGCTTTTCAAGCGCGTAAAAGTTGGCGATGGAAACGGCAATGATGCCCACTGGCGCGGGCTCATTCTGGTGTTGCATGAACGCCGCATCCACCATCTGCCCGGTCTCACCGTGCGAACGCATGTGCGTGACCGGATCATAGTCGGGCCCCTGCGCCATGACCTCATGCAATTCGACGCCGTAGGAATACCGCGTCCACAGGACAATACTGATCGAAGCCAGGCAGGTCGTCGCCGCGAGGGCGCTCACGGCATGGACCAGCCAGGGCACATGGGCCCGGTCCAGTGCAATCCAACCCAGCCCGGCAATCGCCACCAGCATGAAGAAAATCCCCGACACGATGAGCCAGCCCAGCCTTTCACCCTGCCAGGCGCTGCGCAAACTCAACGCCAGTGCCAGCATCCCCATCAGGCAGGCCATGCCGATGCCCGCCATCAAGGCCTGCCGTGGCGACATCAGCCAGCCGGAGAAAACCACCACGTCAGCCAGCGCAAGCAGTGCCGAAGCCAGGCGCCGCCGGGTTTCAGGCTGGCGCAGCAGCCCGAGGGTAGTGAAAAAGAAATAGATCAGCAGCGCAGAAACCAGACTAGCCACCGCGGCAAGAAATCGGTCCAGCGTGGCAGCGTCGGCAATCGGCAGCGCGCCCAGAAAAGCCAGCACGGAAAAGGCTGCCGCAAGAGACACCATGGCAGCGTTGAATGCGATCCGGCGCAGCGAGCAGCTGAAGGCAAACGCCGAGCCAGCCAGCATCATGACGGTCGCTCCGAAATAGCAGCCCCAAAACCCGATGACAAACTGCTCCATGGACGTTGACCATACCTGTCCCGCCGCCATTGCGCAATCCGGGCAAACGGGAAGACGGTGCTGTGCGACGCCAGGCACTGTCCTGCCTTACACTCATTGCGTTTCGCCACGAGCGCAGCCCCGGGTCCGCGACAGCCCAGCTTGATGACCCACGGCTATTTACCTGTCACCCCTCCAGCACCCGAAAGCGCGCCCATGTCTGCCGTCTTCAATTTCACCTTTGTCCCCTGGTTTCGCTCGGTGGCGCCCTATATCCACAAGTTCCGCAACCAGACCTTTGTGATCGGGGTGTGTGGCGAGGCCGTTGCCGCCGGCAAGCTGCAGCACATTGCGCAGGACCTGGCGCTGATCCAGAGCATGGGCGTGAAGATCGTGCTGGTGCACGGGTTTCGCCCGCAGGTCAGCGAACAGCTCAAGGCCAAGGGCCACGAGGCCCGGTATTCGCACGGCATGCGCATCACCGATGAGGTGGCGCTCGATTGCGCACAGGAAGCCGCAGGCCAGTTGCGCTACGAAATCGAGGCGGCCTTCAGCCAGGGGCTGCCCAACACACCCATGGCCGGTGCCACCGTGCGCGTCATTTCCGGCAATTTCATCACCGCGCGACCGGTGGGCATTCTCGATGGCGTGGACTTCAAGCACTCCGGCATGGTGCGCAAGGTCGATGCCGGTGCCATCAGCCAGGTGCTCGACTTTGGCGCCATGGTGCTGCTGTCGCCGTTTGGCTTTTCACCGACCGGCGAGGCCTTCAACCTGACCATGGAAGAA
>JAHFQQ010000128.1 GCA_023259235.1 Polaromonas sp.
ACGATGGGAATGAAGTCGAGCACCATCCCGGCAAAGAAAACCACCAGCATCATGGCGATGGTGAGCAGCAGCTGGCTGCCCGCAAAGGCCTGCAGCCAGCCGCCAACCTGGTCGGGAATGTCCGCGATGGTGATCATGTACGACGCCACCATTGCCAGCGCCGCCAGCAGCAGCACCACCGCGCTAGTGCGGGCGGTGACCAGCAGGCAATGGTAAATCGCGGCCGGCGTCAGCTCGCGATAGATGACGGCGCCAACGAACAGCGCGTAGATCGCCGCAACCACCGCCGCTTCGGTTGGCGTGAAAATACCGAACTTCAAGCCGCCAATGATGATGACCGGTAGCATCAGCGCCCAGAAGCCCTTGCCAATCAGGGCCGCGCGCTCGGCGACGCTTTTCTTCTGTGCGACCTGGGCGTCGCTCTTTCTCGACACCAGCCACCAGGCGACAATCAGCGCCGCACCCATCAGCACGCCGGGTACGATGCCGGCCAGAAACAGGCGGGTGATCGAGACATTGGCCACCACGCCAAACAGCAGGAAGCCGATCGACGGCGGAATCACCGGCGCAATGATGCCGCCGGCCGCCATCAAGCCGCAAGCGCGTGCCGGGTCATAGCCGGCCTGGCGCATCATCGGCACCAGGATTGCCGCCAGCGCCGCGGTATCGGCCACCGCCGACCCCGACAGGCTGGCGAGCAGCAACGCCGCGAAAATGGCGACATAACCAAGACCGCCGCGCAAATGCCCGACGAAGGCGCTGGCCAGCTCGACGATCCGTTTCGACAAACCGCCGGCATTCATGAATTCCCCGGCCAGGATGAAGAAGGGCACCGCCATCAGGACGAAATTGTCGGCGCCGCCGATCGCGTTTTGCACCACGATCTGCGAGTCGAACTGGCCCATCTGCAGCATCAGGCCGATAGCGGCAAACAGCAGCGCAAAGGCGATCGGCATGCCAACCGCAATCAGCAGCAGCAGGATGCCAAGAAAAATCGCCGCGCTCATTCGGTTTTTTTCCGATCGCCGCCCGCGGAAACCTCGGCCATTTTTTCTTCAATCCGGTCACCGATGTCCTTGGTCAGGGTCAGTTCCAGATCAGTATGCGGCTGCGCCAGCGTGCTCCAGATGTTGTAGCTGACGGTCACCAGCATGCCGGCCCCGAAAACCATCGCCACTGCGTAAAGCCAGGCGTAGGAAATACCGAGAACCGGATAGGTGTTGTCCAGATTGATGACGGTCTGGTGCCAGCCGCCAACCAGAAAAATCACGCAGCCGGACAGCATCAACGCGCCCGTGATCACAATCAGGATCTTTTTGAGTGTCCTGGGAGCGTTTTTTACCAGCGTGTCAAAGCCGATGTGCGCGCGTTGCGCCGAGGCCAGAATTGCACCCAGAAAGATCAACCATACGAACAACAGCCGAGCCAGCTCTTCGGAGATCGCGATGCCGGAATTGAATGCATAGCGCAACACGACGTTGCCGAAAACCAGAATCGCCATGATCGCCAGATTGACCACGATCACCGTCTCGAGCGTGCGCACGGCCCCGCGCGCGGCGCGCGCAAGCAGGGCGTGCTGTTCGCCGGCTTTCATGGGCTGCCGGAACTGGTGGCGGCAGCGCTATTGCGTTCGGCCATCATGGCAACCCGTTTTTCGGCGGGGCGGATGCCATCAACGCTCACTCGCCCGCGTAGCTGCCGTCGTGCATCCAGGCAGCGTGTTTTGGCGCCTTCTTGGTTTTCGCCCACTCGTTGAGCATGTCCCACTTCACGTCGTCAAGCATCTTGGCCATTGTCGGCGTGCCGGTGTTGGCGGCAAGTTCCAGCCGGTGGCCGCTCGGGTCGAAGAAGTAGATCGACTTGAAGATGGTGTGATCCGTCGGTCCGACCACGTTGATGCCGTCAGCTTCCAGTTTGGCCTTGGTCTCCAGCATCGACTCGATGGAATCGACTTCAAAGGCCAGGTGCTGGGTCCAGACCGGCGTGTTGACGTCGCGGCCCATGGGCGGCTTGGTCGGCAGCTCGAAAAACGCCAGCACATTGCCGTTGCCGGCATCCAGGAAGATGTGCATATAGGGGTCTGGCTCCTTGGTGGATGGCACCTCGTTTTCAGCAATCGCCAGCACAAAGTTCATGTTGAGGTACTTGCCGTACCACTCGACGGTTTCCTTGGCATCATTGCAGCGATAGGCAACATGGTGAATTTTCCTGATCTGCATGAGTTTGTCTCCGGTAAATAAAGACTGCCTTGCGGCAGTCCCGTGGTTTGGCCCGCAGGCCCCAGCCCGGGTACCCCAATGGCTGTGGCTGGCTCCATTAAAGTGCAAGCTGATTTATCATGCAAACGGTATTTTCTGATGGTTTTATAAGGTTGTCCGATGAATGTCACCCTGCGGCAATTGCGCGCCTTCGTTGCGGTCGCCCGCAGCGGCAGTTTCACGCTGGCGGCCGAGAGCCTCTTTGTGACGCAGTCGGCCCTGAGCGGGCTGATCAAGGAGCTCGAGCAGTCACTGGGTCTGCAGGTGATTGACCGCAGCACCCGCAGGATTCATCTGTCGGATGTGGGTCGCGACCTCTATCCCCTGGTGGACAAGATCATCCATGATCTGGACGCGGTGCTGGGCGAGGTAAGCAATCTCAAGTCCCTGAAAACAGGCCTGATACGTATCGCCGCTCCGCAACTGATGGCCTCGACCCTGCTGCCCGAAGTGATCGCGGCCTATGCAGCCGTGCATCCGGAGATCCGCATCAAGCTGGTTGATTGCGCAGTTGAAAGCGTCATGTCGCGGGTGTTCTCCGGAGAAGTCGATTTTGGCATCGGCCCGGAGCGTGATCCGAACTCCGACATTACCGCCACTACGCTCTTCGAAGGGCCTTTCATGGCGGTCTTTCCGCCTGGCCATGCGCTGGCTCAACTTTCGGAGATCCGCTGGGCCGACCTTATACGCTTTCCCTTCATTTCCCTGCAAGGGCAATTCACCGAGCGGCTTTCCATCGATCTGCGGACCGCGGTGCGCGGCCTGACGCTGGCTCCAACCAATGAGGTGGCTTTCATGTCCACCGCGCTGAGCATGGTAAGCACCGGGCTGGGCGTAACCACCTGCATTCCCTACGCCGCCTCCCTGGTGCGTCTGTACAAGCTGGAAATGCGCGCCTTGAGCGAGCCGGTTGTCAGGCGAAGATTTTTTGTCTTCACGCGCAAGGAACGCTCCCAGTCGCCAGCGGCCAAAAGCTTCATGGACTTCCTGTTCCAGCATATTGCCGGACACGAGGAGATCGCGCGCTGGAGCGCAAAGCGAAAATAGCTCCCACGTCATGGCACTGGATGCTATTTATTTTATAGCTATGTAGGATTGTCTCATAAGGGCTGCGATATCAAAACATTGATCATCTACGGCAAGGCGCAGCGCCTCAGGCAAGCCTGGCCGCAAAAAACGCCAACGTGCGCTCACGCGCCAGGCACGCCGCCGCTTCGTTGTAGGCACCACGCAGATCGCAGTTGAAGCCGTGGTGGGCCGGGTACACACGCACTTCCACCTCCGGGTGAGCCCGGCTGAAAGCCTGGATGCCTTTCATGGGAATTGACGGGTCCTGGTCGGCAAAGTGCGCCAGCACCGGGCAATGGGGCTGGCGTGCCAGTTCCTCCGGCGCCGTCATGCCGCCACCGTAGTAAGTTACGGCAGCTGCCAGCCCCGTGAGCGCGCAGGCCGCACGCCAGCTCAAAAGCCCGCCCCAGCAAAAACCCACAATGCCCACCTTTCCACCCGACGCCTTCGCCGCATGCTCGATGGCCACCTGAATATCGGGCATTACACCGGGAGCGGGCAGCGCCGCCACGGCAGTCTTGTAGCCCATGCCCTGCCTGACATCCGCTTCGCTGTAGCCAAGCTCCACCCCGGGCCTGATGCGCTCAAAAAGGGCCGGCGCAACGGCCAGGTAACCCGCCGCCGCGTAGCCGTCGGCCACGGCGCGGATGTGCGCGTTGACGCCGAATATCTCCTGCACCACCACAATGCTCCCGCTGGCTGGTCCAGCCGGTTGCGCCATGTAGGCAGGCACCTGGACGCCGTCGGCGGCGGTGAGATGAATAAATTGGCCCTTGGGTTGACTCATGTGCTCAGCTCCCTGATGTTTTAGAAATCTGGCCGTACGCCTCAGGCCGTGAGTTTTCGCGCCACGAACCTTGCCAAAATTGATCGGCAACACGCGCACTGCGGCGTCGGCGCGTGATCTGCGCAAAACGCTCGCTCCCCAAGCAGGCCCAAGGGCTCCGGGTTGAAAAGCAGTAGTCCATCGCGGTATTCACAATAGCCTCGGTCCTGGTTCGTGGCTACAGTACGGTGGTTCGCCTCAATTGCGTTTTTACCCGGAATTGCCATTTTCTGCAGGAGGTCTGATTTGTCCAAGGTTGTCTTGATCACGGGCGGCTCGCGCGGCATTGGCGCCGCGACAGCCCTGCTGGCAGCCCACCAGGGCTATGCGGTGGCCGTCAACTACCACGCGAACTCACTGGCGGCCGATGCCGTGGTGCGCCAGATTCACGAGAGTGGCGGGCAGGCCATCGCGGTGCGCGCCGACGTGGCAAAGGAGGCGCAGGTGCTGGAAATGTTCGCATTCATTGATGACCGGCTCGGCTGCCTCAGCGCGCTGGTCAACAACGCTGGTGTGGTGGACCAGAGCATCCGCGTCGATGCCATCACGCTGCAGCGGCTGCAGCGGATGTTTGAAGTCAATGTGTTTGGATCGTTTCTGTGTGCGCGCGAAGCCGTCAGGCGCATGAGCACGCGCCATGGCGGTGCGGGCGGCGCCATCGTCAACGTCTCCAGCGCGGCGGCACGCCTCGGTTCCCCCGGCCAGTACGTGGACTACGCCGCGGCCAAGGGAGCCATTGATACCTTTACCATCGGCCTTGCAAAAGAAGTGGCGGCCGAAGGCATTCGCGTCAACGCGGTGCGCCCCGGCCTCATCGAGACGGAGATTCATGCCTCCGGCGGCCTGCCGCACCGAGCGTGGGAGCTGGCGCCCCAGGTGCCGATGCAGCGCCCCGGCAGCGCCCGGGAAGTTGCCGAGTCGATTGTCTGGCTGCTCGGCGACAGTGCAAGCTACACCACGGGCGTGCTGCTTGACGTGTCGGGAGGGCGCTAAAAGAAATGGCCCCACGCTTGTCGCTGCGCGTACTGCGCTGCCCCCCAAGGGGGCTGAACTTGCTTGGGGCGGCCCTGCGCTGCGTTCTGTGGCTCCCACGCTTGTCGCTTCGCGTACTGCGCTGCGTTCTTTTTTCACCTGGAATGCAATAGACTGATTCATGGACATCAAACCGCTTGTGACGCTGCTGGCAATCGTCAACCCGTTGGCCATCGTGCCATTTTTCATTCACTACACACAGGGGTTTTCCAGCGTGCAGCGGCGACGCACCATTGCCATCGCGTCATTCAGCGCTTTTTTGGTGATTGCCACCAGCGCGCTGGCTGGTTTGCAAATCCTCGAGTTTTTCAGCATCTCGCTGTCGAGCTTTCAGGTCGGCGGCGGCATGCTGCTGCTGATCAGTTCCATGAACATGCTCAACGCGCAGCCCGCCGAGGTCAAGCCGCAAACCAACGAAATGGAAGATGGCGCGGAAAAGGCGGCCAAGGGTGCCAGCATTGCCGTCGTGCCGCTGACCATTCCCTTGCTGACCGGCCCGGCGACCATGTCCACGGTGGTGATTTACGCCGAAAAGGCCAAGACATTTTTTCAGCTCGGCACGTTGGTCGGCTATGGGGTGGTGGTCGCGCTGGCAACCGCGCTGTGTTTTTCTCTGGCTCATCCGATTGCCCGTGTGCTCGGCAAAACCGGCATCGATGTCATGACCCGCTTGATGGGCCTGATCCTGGCGGCGCTGGCGGTGGAAGTGATGGCCGGCGGCCTGAGCAATCTGTTCCCGGTGCTTCGTGGCGGATAGCCGCCAGGTCGGAAAAATCTCTAAAAAATTGCTCTTTATCGACTTGAGCTCAGGTAAAGCATGATTGAGAGGCTACTATTTTTGTAGCGTGCCAAGCCACTGATCCAGCTCTTCGATGGCGGCATCGGTGGCCGCCGTCAGCGCGCGCACGCCGCCGGCAGCATCGGCACTGGTGGCGGGCCGCTGCACCAGCAGATTGCGCTGCGCCAGCAGTTTTTCACCGCCGGAGGTGACTTCCACCAGCGTGGCGCGCAAGCGGATCAGGCCCACGCTGGCATCAGGCGCGCTGAACAGCTGACTGAACTCCTGCAACTCCAGCCGCAACAGCGGCAGCGTGGTGTTCTGGTCGTGGTTGAGGGCCACGCCTTCGCCAGCCTGGAGCACGGTGCGACGCTGGCTCAACTGTTCGCGCAACCGCTGCTGCACCAGTTGCGCTGGCGGCATGCTCCAGCGCGCCTGCGAATAGGGGCGCAGCTGTTGCACATCGAGGTAAGCCAGGCGGTACAGCACCGCCGTGTTTTCCAGCACGCCACCGGAAGTGGCGATGTCGGCAACCACCAGCGGCGGCAAAGCGTTCGCTGGCAACCGGCGCGCGGCAGACTGGGCAGAGGGAACGCCCGGCCCAAAATCGTACATGGTGGGGCGTGTCGGCTTGTCGGGCAGAAGCGCGCAGCCCGCCAGCACCCAAGCCATGGCTATTAAAGTAAATGCGCTGCTGGCCCTTTTAAAATATGCACAATCAGCTATTGAATCAATAGCGATCCGCGGATTTCCGAGATATCGTGGCATCATTTTTTTGCTCCAGTTGCGGAAAATCCTGCCTCGCCCGGACCCGGCACCGGCGGCCCATTGCCAAAAATCAGCGCCTGCGGGTTGTCGTCCACCGCGTTCACGGTGCGCCGCAACTGGCGCAGGGTGCGTGCCGTTTCATCGGCCACCTCGCCCAGCTTGGGCAGCGTGCCGGCGCTGAAAGTTTGCGCGCTGGTGGCCAGCGCCGCGCCGCCTTCGGAGAGCTTGTCAAACGCTCCGCCAGCTTGATTCAATCGCCGTGCCGCGGCGCCCACATCGTTGCTGGCGGCCTTGACCGCCTGCAGGGTGGTGCCGGACTCGCGCGACAGGGCGGGCAAGCCGGCCACCGTGGGCTCCAGCCCCTTGGCCAAGCGATTAAAGCTGACCGCTGCCTGACTGAACTGCGTGACGGCGGTGCTGACAGCCCGCTGATTCTCGTCGGAAAATATTTTGTTCAGGCGCGTGCTGACCTGCTCCGCCTGGTTGAAGATGACCTCGCTCTGCTTGAGCAGCTTGTCCAGTACGCCGGGCTTGAGCGGGATGCGTGGCGGATCGCTGTCGTTGGGCACCAGCCGCGCCGCCACCGCATCATCGCTGTCAAGCTGAATAAACCCCAGCCCCGTCACACCCTGGAAAGCGACCGTGGCAAAGGTCGATTGGGTCACCGGCGCCTCATGGTCTATGGAAACCCGAATCAGCACGTTGCCCTTGACCTTTTCATCAAAACCGATGAACTCGACCTTGCCGACCGGCACGCCGCGGTAACGCACTGCCGCCTGCGGCTGCAGCCCCGAGATGGTTTGCGGGGTGCTCAATTCGTACAGGTCGCGCACGGTGCTGTCGCGCGTGAGCCAGATCGCCAGCACGGCCAGCAGAGCTGAGACAACCAGCACAAACGCGCCGGCGGCAAGTGCATGAGCCTTGTTTTCCATGTTGAAAACCTTTCTGCGTTCTAAACGGTTGCAGGGCGTTCGCGTAGCAGGGCCATCACACGCTGCCCGCGTTCTCCGAGAAAAAATGCCTGAATGAAGGGGTGCGCAAACGCCACCACTTTTTCAGGTACATCGTTGATGATGACCTTCTGGTCAGCCAGCACCGCAATCCGGGTACTCAGTTCAAACAGGGTGTCCAGATCGTGCGTGACCATCACCACCGTCAGCGCCATTTCCTGATGCAACAGGCGCAACAGCGAACAAAACCCGTCCGCGCTTTCCGGATCCAGCCCCGATGTGGGCTCGTCGAGCAGCAGCAGCGGCGGATCCATGATCAGGGCGCGCGCCAGCCCGACACGCTTGATCATGCCACCCGAAAGATCGCTCGGCATCTTGTCGGCCGTCTCCGGGCCCAGGCCCACCATTTGCAGCTTGACCATGGCTGCTTCACGGATAAGCCGGTCCGGCAGCGTCCTGAGCTCGCGCAGCGGAAAGGCAATATTTTCCAGCACGGTGAAGGCCGAGAACAGGGCGCCGTGCTGAAACAGCATGCCGACACGGCGCGCCGCACCGCGCTTGCCCAGTTCGGCAGCCGGTTTGCCCAACACGGTGATCTCGCCCCGGGCCGGCGTTTCAAGCCCGAGTATCTGGCGCAGCAGCACCGTCTTGCCGGTCCCCGAGCCGCCGACCAGCGACACCACCTCGCCGCGCTCCACCGTCAAATCCAGGTCCTTGTGCACCACGGCTTTCTTGTCGCCGTTCTGGAAAACGGTCCACAGCTTGCGGATTTCAATAACGTGATCAGTCATTTTTCGCCGGCCTGTCCCAAGAAAAATTAGCCCCCTCGGCGGGCAGCACAGCACGCGAAGCGACAAGCGTGGGGGCCATCGAGCGCGGCGCCGGGCCGCCCCAAGCAAGCTCAGCCCCCTCGGGGGGCAGCGTAGTACGCGCAGCGACGAGCGTGGGGGCCATAGAACGCAGCGCAGGGCCGCCCCAAGCAAGTTCAGCCCCCTTGGGGGGCAGCGCCGTACACGAAGTGACAAGCGTGGGGGCCATATCAGATACCGACATTTTTGAACAGCACCGCAAACAGTGCGTCAACCAGAATTACCACCGTGATCGAAGTTACCACCGAGGCCGTGGTACCTTGCCCCAGGCTTTCGGTATTGGGTTTGACGCGCAGGCCGTAGTGGCATCCGACCAGCGCAATCAGCAAACCGAACACGATGGACTTGGCGGTGGCTAGCGTCAGATTTGATACCTGCACGGCCGCAGGCAGCGACTGAATGAAAAACGACGGCGTCACGTCCATCGAAATGTCCGCCGCCAGCATGCCGCCCAGCAGCGCTGCGAGCGTGGTCCAGAGGCTGATCAGCGGCATCACCAGCGCCAGCGCCAGCGCCCTTGGCATGACCAGCCGGAAGCCCCGCGCAATGCCCATGACACGCATGGCATCGATCTCTTCGGTAACGCGCATCACGCCAATCTGCGCCGTGATGGCCGAGCCGCTGCGCCCGGCAATCAGTATCGCGGCCAGTACCGGGCCGAGTTCGCGGATCAACGAAATGCCCAGAATGTTCACAATGAAGGTATCGGCGCCAAACTTGCGCAACTGCTGCGAAATCAGGTAAGCCAGCACCACGCCAATCAAAAAGCCCACCAGCGCGGT
>JAHFQQ010000129.1:0-3756 GCA_023259235.1 Polaromonas sp.
GGACTTCAATAGCCAGGCCATCAACACACCCAGCAGCACGGCGGCCATCCCGCTCTGCAGGCCCGGCGCTGCTGCAAACCTGGCAATCTGCCAGAAGGTCAAGAACTGCACGCCCCAGGCCAGCGCACCCGTCAATATAGCGCCCAGCGCCCAGGCCAGAGCACCCAACACGAACGCCAGCGCAGGCGGGCAGCGCACGATGACGCTGCCACAAGCTTTGAGGTAGCACCCGATCCACATCACCGGATGAACTGGGGCAGGCGGCTCGCCCCAGCGGTGGTCAATCCACAGCGCCATCAGCAGAACGAGTGGGGTAACCCATGCCAGCACCATCAGCATGTCAGGCATCCGTTGCACCGCCATTGGCCGCTGTGACAGGCCCGGCAGACTGACCCCAGCGGTCTTCAAACACCATGTCGGCCAAGGCAGCGCGGCGCGCCCATTTTTCGGCTTGCAGCATAGGCTGGTCGTAAAAGGCCTGGACAGGCCCCAGGCACAGCACGGCAATCGGCTGACTGCCTTTGGGCATATGCAGCAATTGCGCCAGCTGCAAAGGGTCAAAAATCGACACCCAGCCCATGCCCAGCCCCTCGGCCCGAGCGGCCAGCCAGAGGTTTTGAATGGCGCAGGCGGCCGAGGCGAGATCCATCTCGGGCAAGGTGCGGCGGCCAAATACATGCGCCTCGCGCCCCGGCGGCAAGGCCACCACCAGCACTTCGGCGGCGTCCAGTACACCCTGCACCTTGAGCTTCATGAACTCATCCTCACGCTTGCCCAAGGCTTGCGCCGTCAGTACGCGCTCCTGCTCGACCAGCGCATGCACGCCTTCACGCAGCGACCGGCTGCGCACGCGGATAAAGCGCCAGGGCTGCATAAAGCCGACGCTGGGTGCATGGTGGGCGGCCAACAGCAGGCGCTGCAGCATCTCGTCAGCCACCGTGCCGCCGCTGAAGTGGCGCATGTCGCGCCGTTCGTAAATGGCGCGGTACACCGCCTGCTGCTCGGCGGCACTGAAGGCATGGGATGGTGCGGCGGTGCTCACTGCGTGTGCCTAATCTTCTATGCCGCGCTGGGCCGGTATGCCGGCGTTGAACGCGTGCTTGATTTTGGTCATCTCGGTCACGGTGTCGGCCAACTCGATGATTTCGGGCGGGCAACGGCGACCGGTAATGACCACGTGGACGTCTTTCGGACGATCACACAGCGTCTGCATCACATCGTCCAGCGGCAGCCAGCCGTAAATCAGCGGGTAGGTCAGCTCGTCGAGCACCACCATGAAGTTCTCGCCGCTCAAAATGGCGGCCTTGGCCTTTTGCCAGCCGTCGCGTGCCAGCCGGCCGGAGTGCTCCAGGTCCTGACTCTTCCAGCTGAAACCCTCGCCCAGCCCCTCGATGGGAATGCCCAGTTGCTCGAACATGCGGTGCTCGCCGAAGCGGGCGCTGGGCACCTTCATGAACTGGAAAATCTTCACGGTCTTGCCATGCACATGGTGGCGGCCCTGCGCGCGCAGGGCCAAGCCAAAGGCGGCAGTGCTTTTGCCTTTGCCGTCGCCGGTATTGACGATCACAAGGCCACCGCGTTTGCCCTCGGACTTGTTATAAGGTTTGTCGACAGGAGGTGTCTCAATTTGCATGGCGTTTCCTTTCAATCATCAGATTCTGGGCAGGGCAATCCACTGCCCTGCCAGCTCATGCACGGCAATGCGCTGGTCAAACACTTCTTCGAGGGCGCGGTGGGTGGCCGCATCGGCACAGGCACCCTGGTGCGTCACCCGGCCTTTGTCCATGACCACCAGGTCATCGGCCTGCAGCGCAAACGAGATTTCGTGCAGCACGCTGATAACGGTCTTGCCGGCTTTCACCAAATCGCGCGCGGTCAACAGCCAGTCGGCCTGGTGCGGTGGATCAAGGTTGGCAAGGGGTTCGTCCATCAGCAGCACCTGCGCTTCGACCGCCAGCGCGCGCGCCAGCAGCGCGCGCTGGCGCTCGCCGCCGGAAAGCTGGCCCAGCGGCCGGCTACGCCAGTCCCAGGCTTGCGTGGCGTGCAAGGCCCGCTCGACGGCAGCGTGGTCGGCGGCACTCGGTGGCGCCAGCCAGGCCTGGTGCGGCAGCCGGCCCAGCATGGCAACGTCGTACACCGTCAGGTCATCGGCCGAGCTTTCGTTCTGGCCCAGCCAGGACAGTTGGCACGCCCGCTCGCGCCCGCTCAGGGTGGCCAGCGGTTGGCCCAGCAAGGTGACCTCGCCGCTGTAAGCCAGCAGCCCCGCCAGCACCTTGAGCAAGGTCGACTTGCCGGCGCCGTTGGGGCCGACGATGCTGGTCCAGCGCGCTCGGGGCAAGGCCAGTGAAATATCGTGCAGTACTTCACTATTTCCAAGCCTGGCGCTTATGGAGCGGGTGCGGATAGCTATTGGATCAATAGCGATTTGAGAAATTGACGTGGTCACGACGCAGCTTCCCGTCCAGTATTGCGGTGCATCAGCCAGAGCAGATAGCTGCCGCCCAGCACGGCGGTCAGCACGCCCACCGGCAACTCCTGCGGCGCAATCAACGCCCTGGCCAGAATATCGGCCGCGGTCAGCAGGACCGCGCCCATCAGGCTGGCCAGCACAATCAGGCGGCCATGCGTGGTCTTGACGACCGAGCGCACCAGGTGCGGCGCGGCCAGGCCGACGAAGGCGATCAAGCCGGTTTGCGCCACCGCCGCTCCGGTCGCCAGCGCCAGCACCGCCACCAGCGCGGCGCGCATTTGCGGCAGCGGCAGGCCCAGGCTGTGCGCGGTGGCTTCGCCCAGCGCCAGGCCGTCGAGCGCATGGCTCATCATCCAGGCGGCGGCCAGGCTTGCGGCAAACACCGCGACCATGATGGCGCAGGCGGTCCAGCCGACAAAAGCGGTGCTGCCGAGCATGAAGGACTGCATCGCCTGCATGGTGTCCGGGCTCAAGAGCAGTACCAGCGCGGCCAAGGCGCCCAGCACCACGCCCACAATCACGCCGGCCAGCAAAAGCCGCAGCGTTTGCTGCACGCCCTTTGCCAGCAGCAGGGTCAGCAACACGGCCAGCACGGCGCCGACAAAAGCAGCCCCCGTCAGCCCGACGCGCGCCAGCCACTGGGTGGCCAGCGGCGACACGCCAAACAACGCCATGGCCAGCGCCACGCTCAGCGAAGCACCTGAGGCGCTGCCCAGCAAATACGGATCGGCCAGCGGATTGCGAAACAGGCCCTGAGCCACGGCGCCCGCAAGCCCCAGCAAGGCGCCCGCAAGCCAGGCGCCAAGGGTGCGCGGCAGGCGAATTTGCGACACGATTTGCAGCGCCTGCGCGTCGCGCGTCATGTTCAGCACACTGTCAAGGCCGGTGCTGCCCACGCTTATCCCGAGCAGCAGCAGGGCGCTTGATGCCAGCAGCAACCCGGCTGCCAGCCAGAAAGCCTTTCTGTGTTGGCGCATCAAGGGCAAGCTCATCCTGCCTTGTCCGCGATGCACCTGGCCATGATGCGGGCCGCCTCGGCCATGCGCGGGCCGGGCCGGATCAGCACGTCAGTCTCTTCCGGGGTGAAAACACAAATGCGCTTTTCACGAATCGCCTTGATGCTGCCCCAGCCCGGGTACGACTGCATCGCCAGCGCGCTGCGGCTGCCCACCATGATGAGGTCGGGATTGGCGCGCACCACAAATTCCGGGTTGATGCGGGGAAAAGGTCCGAGCGAGGCGGGAATGATATTTTTCACGCCCAGCCGCGTCAGTGTCTCACCCATG
>JAHFQQ010000129.1:3766-9301 GCA_023259235.1 Polaromonas sp.
TACGGCCCACGGTTGACTTCAAAATAGACCCGCAGGTTTTTGGTTCTGGCTGGCAGCGATTGCGCCGCAGCCGACACACCGCTGTCAATGATGCGCCAGACGCGGTCGGCACCCTGCACATCCGGAATGTCGAGCAGTGCACCGAGTTTTTTCAGCACGCGCCTGACATCGGCGTGGCTTTTTGGCTCCAGCGCCACCACCTTTAGCCCGAGCGCCTCCAGGCTCTGGCTGGCGCGCGAGGAAGTGGCCAGTATCACCACGTCGGGCTTGAGCGCAACGATGGCTTCGATGTTCGGGTCCAGACCGCCGCCCACCACCGGCAGGTGCTGTACGCTGGCGGGGTAGTTGGAATAGCGGTCCACGCCGACCAGACGCTGGCACCGATCCAGCGCGCAGACGCTTTCGGTCAGCGAAGGCAGCAGACTGACGATGCGCTGCGGCGCTTGCGCCAAGGTGACCGTCACACCACGGTCGTCGGTAAGCTGCAGGGCCTGCGCGGGCGTCATGGCCGCGAGGCAAATTGCCCACAGCGCGAGGATTCTTTTCATGGCCGGCCTTTCAGTGTCAGCGGCAATCCGGCGGCCATGAAGGTCACGCGTTCACACGCCTCGGCCACGTCCTGGTTCAGCCGACCGAGCGCATCGACAAAAGCGCGCGTCTCGCACCCGAGTGGAATCACGCCCAGTCCGATCTCGTTGCCAACCAGCACCACGGGGCCGGCAGCCTTTTCAATCGCTAGTAAAAGCATAGCTACCTTTGCCCGTCCATTCTGGGCTACGACCATATTTTGCTTGATATTTTCAACCGGCATCAGCCAGTTGGTCAGCCACAAGGTCAGGCAGTCCACGACGATCAATGTCTGCGCCTGGCTGTGCCTGGCCAGGGCTTGCGCAAGTTCAAGCGGCTCTTCCACCGTGCGCATGCGTGGCACGCGCCGCGCCCGATACTGCTGATGCCGCGCGATGCGCTCGCGCATTTCATCGTCCCGGGGCTGGGCCGTGGCGATCAGCACCGCCTGATGGTCCGGCGATTGCGCCAGCCAGCCGCGCGCCAGCAACTCGGCACGACGCGACTTGCCGCTTTTCTGCCCGCCCAGAATCAATTCGCTGCGGGCGGCGACCGGAAAGGTCTTATCCATGCAGCGCATCCCAGTCGAGTATCAGGCGATGCAGCTTCTCCACGCCATCCGTCAATGCCGCCGGCCCGGGCTGCAAAATCTCGGACGACTTGATCTCGAACAGCTGGCGGTTTTTGACCGCGGCCACGCCTTCCCAGCCAGGCCTGGCGGCAACCAGCTCGGGCCGGAATTTCTTGCCGCACCAGGAGCCAAAAATAATGTCGGGATCGCGCCGCACGATCTCGCCACCGTCCGCAATGATGCGGTTTTTGCCCATGGCCTGCCTGGCCAGTTCGGGAAAGCAATCATCGCCACCGGCAACGCCGATCAGCTCGGACACCCAGGCAATGGCGCTGATATGCGGGTCATGCCACTCCTCGAAATAAACCCGCGGCCGGCGCTTGAGCGCACGCGCCGCCTGTTCAATGGCAAGCAGCCGCTGCTGCATGGCCCGCATCAGCGCCAGGCCGCGCTCCGCCTGCCCGACCATGGCGGCGAGCTGGTACATCATGGAGAAAATTTCGGCCACGCCGCGCTGGTTGAAGATGGTGACCTGAATGCCGCACCGAATCAGTTGCGCCGCAATGTCGGCCTGCAGGTCCGAGAAACCAATCACGCAGTCGGGCTGCAGTTCCACAATCCTGTCGATTTTTGCGCTCAGGTAGGCGCTGACCCTGGGTTTTTCATCGCGCGCGCGCGCCGGACGCACGGTGTAGCCCGAGATGCCGACAATGCGCCGCTCTTGGCCCAACAAATAGAGCCACTCTGTGGGTTCCTCCGTCAGGCAGACAATGCGCTGCGGACCATAGGCTGACGTGTCTTTGCTGGCCGCCGCCGCACGCCAGTCGCTTGGCTTTTCAGTCATGACTTTCCTTCAAAAACAGACATGCTGCTGCGGCCGGATTCGACGCAAACCAGGCGTGGAAATAACTGGCCCTCACCGAACCCGTCGGGCCGGCAACATACAGCGCCTCGCCCTCCCCGCGCAGTGTGCGTCCCGGCGCGGCCTGAGTGCGGCCTGCTGCTTGCAGCGGTGTGGCGCAGGTGGAGTAATGAAAGATGTGGCCGCGCAAGGTGCCGCCTGCCACCTCAAGCTGCTGCGGACCCAGTGCGGCCAGGCGCTTTTGCATAGTCACGCTGCCGGGCAATACACCCCACATCGGGCTGGTTTTGCCCTCAACGCTGGTGAGCTGCTCAAACAAGGCCATCATGCCGCCACACTCGGCCCAGACCGGTTTACCATCTTGCACATGAGCGGCAATGCTGGCCTTCATGGCGGCGTTGGCCACCAGGGTTTGCGCGTGCAGTTCGGGATAGCCGCCGGGCAGCCAAAGCGCATCACATGCAGGCAGCGATTTGTCTCCAAGCGGCGAAAAGTAAACCAGCCGGGCGCCCATCGCCTGCAGGCAGTCAAGGTTGGCGGCGTATAGAAAGCAGAAAGCCGCATCGCGCGCCACGGCAATGGTCTGGCCCTGCAATGCACCCGCCGGAAAGTCTTGCTCTGGGGCATCATCTGCCTCGAATGTGACAGCCCAGGCTTGCAATGCGTCCGCCGTCATTTGCCCCAGGGCAGTCTCGGCCAATGCGTCGGCCACGGCATCCAGCCGCTGCATCGCGTCGTCCAATTCATCGGCCATGACGAGACCCAGATGCCGCTCGGGCAGCGTGAAGGTCGGGCTTCGCATCAACCCGCCAAGCCATTGCGCCGGGTCGCGCAGACTCTCTTCAATCATCGCGGCGTGGCCTGGCGACGCCACCCGGTTGGCCAGCACGCCAGCAAAAAGCAGGCCTTCACGGTAATGTTGAAGACCCCAAGCCAGCGCGCCAAAGGTGCCAGCCATGGCACTGGCGTCAATCACCGCCAGCACCGGCAAGCCAAACCGCTGCGCCAGGTCAGCCGCGCTGGGCTCTCCGTCAAACAGTCCCATGACGCCTTCGACAATGATGAGATCGGCTATGAGCGCCGCATCATGCAGGCGCTGCGCGCAGTCGGCCTCGCCGGTCATCCACAAATCCAGCTGGTACACCGGCGCGCCGCTGGCCAGCGTCAGCCAGTACGGATCCAGAAAGTCCGGTCCGCACTTGAAGACGCGTACTTTGCGGCCCTGGCGTGCATGCAAGCGCGCCAGGGCGCAGGCAACCGTGGTCTTGCCCTGGCCCGAGGCCGGGGCGGCCACGAGCAGGACCGGACAGCGGACCATGCTTACTTCGGCGCCCACTTCACGCCCACATAAAACGAACGCCCTGCCGTCGCATAGGTTTGGGCCAGCTCGTACTGCTTGTCGGCCAGGTTATCCACGCGTGCCATCAAGGTCCAGTCCCTGGCGAGTGGCGTGCTCGCACTCAGGTTTAACAAGGTATAGCCGCCCAGCACCGTGGTATTGCCAGCATCGTCAAAGCGCCGACCAGAAAACTGGGATTCGACGCCCAGTAGCCAGTTGGCGACATGCGTGTCGGCGGTCAGCGTACCGTGCTTTTTGGCGCGCCGGGCCAGCTGCCTGCCAGTGTCCAGGTCGCGCGGATTCTGCAGGTCAAGCGAAGCCGACAGATTGACACCGCCCACCGCGTGGGACGCCGACAGCGTGACACCGGAATATTCTGCGTGCGCCGTGTTGGCATAGCAGCCGAAGGGCGAAGCGCAAGGGCCAGCGCCTGCAAAGGTGATCAGGTTGTCCACCTTGTTGCGGTAGGCCGCCAGCCCGGCGCTGCTGGCGCCCTGCGTCCAGCGCAAACCCATCTCGACATTACGGCTGCTCTCCGGCGCCAGCGTCGGCACGCCATACACGCTGAAGCGCTGGTACAGCGTAGGCGCCCGGAAGGCGGTGCCAGCCGAAGCTGTCGCGCGCCATGCGCGCGTGAAGGCATAGGCATAGGCGGCGCTGCCGGTGGTTTTACCGCCAAACTCACTGTCCTGGTCGTGCCGCACGTTGAGTTGAACAGTGTGGGCCTGACGGCTCAGGCTGTAGCCCAGCGCCACCGCATCCTGCGAGCGTCCCTGATCAATGGGCGCGTTCTGCAGATGGTCTTCCTTGCGTTCGAGGGCGGCCGTAAAGAGCTGCTCACCCAGGCGAAGCTCATTCTGCACGGTGTAGCCGCGCAGCCTGGTGAGGGTCAGGTAGGGCGATGGCGTGGTTTCGTAGCGATCATTCGACTCATTCACCGACAGGCGCGTGCTCCAGGCATCGGTCCACTGCGCCTGCCAGTTCAGGCCCAGCGTCTGGAGTTTGTGCAAACTGCGGTCGTCTACCGGACTCAGCGGCATGAAGCCAAAGCCGTCATACTGTGAATTGACGTCATTCGTGAGGGCCGAGACTTCGACGCGCTGTGTCTTGCTGATCTGCAAGCCGAGCCTGGCGTTCGCCGACTGGCTGCGGTAGCCGTCGTTGTCCGGATTGTGGGCGACGCTTGTCTGGGAATCAAAACCCGTGCTGGTTTCCCTGGCCAGTCCGAGCGAGTAATCGAACATCCCGCTGGAGCCGCTGAACGCTGCGTCCACCTTCTTCGTGTTGTAAGTGCCAAATCCCACGCCTATCGAGGGGGAAAACGCGCCCTCGCCTTTGCGGGTGAACAGCTGAATCACGCCGCCGATCGCATCGGAGCCATACACCGCTGCCGCCGGCCCGCGCAAGATTTCAATGCGGTCAATCAGCACCAGGGGAATTGCCTCCCAGGCCGCGCCACCGGTGGCCTGCGAATCCACCCGCACGCCGTCGATATAAACGGCCGTGAAGCGTGACTCGGCGCCGCGCAGAAACACGCTGGTCGTGGCGCCGGGGCCGCCATTGCGTGAAATTTCAATCCCCGGGATGCGCTTGAGCACATCGGCCAGGCCGACCGCCCCGCTGCGTTCGATGTGTTCACGGTCAATGATGGTCACATCTGCGACCACGTCGCCCACCGGCTGGATGCTGCGCATCGCGGTGACGACGGTCTCCTTCAGTTGGGGCGTTGCGCCGGTTTGTGAAAAAGCGGGAAATGCAGCGGCCACAGCCAGCGACAACACCGCAAGGCGTACGGAATAAATACAGGTTTTCATGAGATGAACAATCAACAAAATGCCCTCACCAGCTTCCCCGCCAGTGCCTGAGCGTTACGAACGCGCGGCCAGTTCCTGGACGCGCGCGTTCACCTTGTTGGCCGGTATCCGGGCTGACGGAACTGCTCTTCAATCGCCTTCCCAAGCGCGTGTTCAAAACGCTCAGTGGCTGATGACCAAAGCTGAATGTGTCCTGACCTGTGAAGTCGAGGAAGCGGCATTCGTCCGTTTACCGTTGCGGGGGCAGCGCAGGTTAAAAGTCGCAGCGCCTGCAAGACCGGGTTGACCGGTCCGCATGGCTGAGGCTCACTCCTGCTTCCCGTTGAACTGCGGCGTGTGAACCACACCGCGAGCACCAACAGCCAGGATTCTACGCGGCAAA
>JAHFQQ010000130.1 GCA_023259235.1 Polaromonas sp.
AAAACAGGCAGCATAAGGCCTCAGCCAAAAAAATAATACTTTTGTTTTGATAGCTACAGATGTCCGCTTCTATTGGGTCATAGGCCGATTCAATGCATGAATTTGACGTTGTGGTAATAGGCGCGGGCGCTGCCGGGCTGTTTTGCGCCGGGGTGGCGGGCCAGCGGGGCCTGAAGGTCTTGCTGGTCGATCACAACGAAAAAGTGGCCGAAAAAATCCGCATCTCGGGCGGCGGGCGCTGCAACTTCACCAACCGTGAAGTGGGTCCGGGCAACTTCCTGAGCGAAAACCCGCACTTTTGCCGCTCAGCCCTGTCGCGCTACACGCCGCAAGATTTCATGGCGCTGCTGCAGCGCCATGGCGTTCCCTTCCATGAAAAGCACAAGGGCCAGTTATTTTGCGACCATTCGGCCGAAGACGTGATCGACCTGCTGCTGGCTGAGTGCACTGCGGGCCGGGTCACGCACTGGCAGCCCTGCAGCATAAAAAGCATCACCAGCCCTTATCAGGCGGGCAGGAGCAGCTACAAAATAGAGAGTGATCGCGGAATGATCAACGCGCCGCAGGTGGTGATTGCCACGGGCGGCCTGTCGATTCCGAAAATCGGCGCGACCGATTTTGGCTATTGCGTCGCCAGGCAGTTCGGCCTGCGCCTGGTCGAGCCCAGGGCCGCGCTGGTACCGCTGACCTTCGACGCTGATACCTGGACGCCCTATTCCCGGTTGGCCGGTCTCTCGCTGCCGGTGCGGATTGAAACCACGCCACCCGATCAGCGCCAGGACGCCAGCCCCCGGCAACGCGGGAAAGCCGTGGTTTTCGCCGAAGACCTGCTGTTCACTCATCGGGGCCTGAGCGGCCCGGCAGTGCTGCAGATATCCAGTTTCTGGCGTGAAGGCCAGCCCTTGCGCATCAACCTCGCGCCTGACCTGGACCTGCCCGCAACGCTGCTGCGCGCCAAGGCGGTCTCGAAAAAACTGGTTGCCAACGAACTGGCCGCCTGGGTTCCCGGCCGCCTGGCCGACGCCTGGGTCAGTCAGGACCCGGCGCTGCAGCGCCCCATCAGCGACGCCACTGACAAGGCCCTGCTGACACTGGCGCGGCATCTGGCCGCCTGGAGCCTCACGCCCACCGGCACCGAAGGCTACAAAAAGGCGGAAGTCACCAGCGGCGGCATTGACACCCGGGATCTGTCGTCGCAAACCATGGAATCCCGACAGCGTGGGCTGTATTTCATTGGCGAGGTGGTTGACGTGACCGGCTGGCTGGGCGGCTACAACTTTCAGTGGGCCTGGGCTTCGGCTTTTGCCTGCGCACAGGCGCTGACTGGCAACCAGGCCGGGCCTGCGGGGAAATGGCCCCCTGGCGGCAACGCATTTTCACAGAGTTTTCGTGAAACATCGCTATAATCAAAGGCTTTGCTAGCAAACCCGCGCCGGGCCTGGTCCTGATCAGATCAATAATGGCGTATCTTTTGGATCAACTTATCAATGACCACCATTCGTGTAAAAGACAACGAACCCTTCGACGTGGCGCTGCGCCGCTTCAAGCGCACCATCGAAAAGCTCGGCCTGCTGACCGACCTGCGCGCCCGCGAATTCTATGAAAAGCCGACTGCCGAGCGCAAGCGCAAGAAGGCGGCCGCCGTCAAACGCAATTACAAACGCATCCGCGCCATGCAGTTGCCGAAAAAGCTGTACTAATCGCCCGCCCTTTTCGGCGCGCAAAAGCCCGCAAGAGGACGCTCTGCGGGCTTTTTTACTTTTCAACCCTCATTCAGCCCTTATCAGGAGTCCGCAATGTCACTCAAAGACCAGATCACCGAAGACATGAAAACCGCCATGCGCGCCAGAGACAGCGAGCGCCTGGGCACGATCCGGCTGCTGCTGGCGGCACTCAAGCAAAAAGAGGTGGACGAACGCGTGGTGCTCGACGATGTGGCCGTGGTTGCCATTGTTGACAAGCTGATCAAGCAGCGCAAGGACTCGATCGAAGCGTTTCAAAAGGCCGCGCGCACCGACCTGGTCGACAAGGAAGCGGCGGAAATCATCGTGCTGCAGGCCTACCTGCCCGCGCGCCTGAGCGCCGACGAGGTGAGCGCCGCCGTGAAAGCCATCGTCGCCGAACTTGGCGCCAAAGGCCCGGGCGACATGGGCCGGGTCATGGGCGCCGTCAAGGCAAAGCTGGCCGGCAAGGCCGACATGAGCCAGGTGTCCGCCGCCGTGAAGGCCGCGCTGGCGTCTTGAGGCCGGGCGCATCAAGGGCGACTGAAAATCAGGGCGCAGCCTGCCACCGCCAGGATTGCGCCGCACTAGGCGCCCAGCGCCGGCCGACGGCGATACACCGCCCAGAGCAGCGGCAGCAGCAACACGGGTGATACCGACGAAAGCATGCCGACCATGCCGGCGTTGCCGGTTTCCAGCGCCTTGAGCAGCAGCGTCATGCCCAGCACCATGGAAACGCTGGCGCTGGCAAAGGTGTTGAGCAGGTCTTGCCGGCGCAAGGGCTGTTTCAGCCGGGCAGGCGAGAGCCCAAAAATCCATCGCAGCGCATGGGCGCCAAAACCCGCACTCATGCGAACGGCGGAGGCCGTGACGGCATCAAGTGCTGCGCTGGCCATCAGTGGCTTGAGCATGAGCGTCGCCAGCGACTGGCCAAGCGCGGCCAGCAGCCCCAACCCAATCCCGATGGCCAGGCGGCCGTGCGTGCGCTCCCACTGGTGTGACTCGCCTTCACTCTTACCCAGCGCAATGGCCATCATCACTCCACCGGCCAACAGGGCACAGCCCACCAGTTGCCAGCCCGCCATGCGCTCGCCCAGCCAGAGCCAGGCCAACACGACAGAAAACAGGGAATGGGTCGCAAACAAAACGCCCGAGCGACGCGGACCGAGCCGGTTCATGCATGAGAACAGGGCGGTATCGCCGATAAAAATACCCACCAGTCCCGAAGCCACCAGCAAGGCCACGCTCTCGCCAGTCAGGGCCTTCCAGCCGCCGCCAGCCAGGGCCGCGCCCCATAGCACCACACTGGCAAAGGCCATGCGCCAGCGGGTGAAGGCAAACGCTCCCATGCGCCCCGAAGCCGCCGCGGAAAACAGGTTGGATACGGCCCAGCAGGCTGCGGCCAGCAGAGCCAGGGCTTCGGACGGCATGCGTCAAGGCGCGATCAACTGCCCGCCACCTTCATGCGGTTGACCAGGATGGAGCCCACGGTTTTTGCACCATAGTTGTAGGCGTCGGCGCCTACGGCCTGAATCCCCATAAGCATGTCCCTGAGATTGCCGGCAATAGTGATTTCTTCAACCGGAAAGGCAATCCGCCCGTTTTCGACCCAGAAACCAGCCGCGCCGCGCGAGTAGTCGCCGGTCACATAGTTCAGGCCCTGGCCCATCAGCTCGGTCACAAACAGGCCCCGGCCCAGCTTGCGCAGCATGGCGTCGAGATCGTCGCCGGCGCGCGTCTGGCGGCTGGTCAGCGTGAGGTTGTGCGAGCCGCCGGCATTGCCGGTGGTGCGCATGCCCAGCTTGCGGGCCGAATAGGTGCTCAGGAAGTAGCCCTGCACCCGCCCGGCTTCGACCACTTTTCGGGCGCGGGTTTTCACGCCTTCCTCGTCAAACGGCGCGCTGCCCTTGCCTTTGAGCAAGTGCGGGTCTTCGACAATGTCGACATGCCGGGGGAAAGCTGTCTTGCCCAGACTGTCCGCCAAAAATGTGTTTTTGCGGTAGAGCGCGCCGCCACTGATGGCCTGCACAAAGCCGCCGAGCAGGCCAGCAGCCAGTGGCGACTCAAACAGCACCGGGCATTGGGTGGTCGGGATTTTACGGCTTTTCAGGCGCGCCAGCGCACGCTCGGCCGCATAGCGGCCCACGGCCTCGGGGCGGGCCAGCTCGGTGGCATCACGCATCGAACTGTACCAGGCATCGCGCTGCATCTGCCCGCCCCTGCCAGCAATGGGAGCCACCGAAATGCTGTGCCGCGAGCTGGCATAGCCGCCGCGAAATCCCCTGGTGTGGGCGCTGAAGAAATGGCTTTGCTGCGCCGATACCCCCGCCCCTTCGCTGTTGGTGATGAGGCGGCTGGTGCCCATGGCTGCAGCTTCGCACTGCAGCGCCAGCCGGGCGGCTTCTTCCGAGGTAATGGCCCAGGGATAAAACAGGTCAAGCTCGAGCTGCTTGCGGGCAACGTCACGCTCGTCGGGCAGGCCCGAGGTTTCGTCTTCTGCTGTGAAGCGCGCGATGTCATAGGCCGCTTTCACGGTTTGCTGAATCGCTGCTTTTGAAAAATCGCTGGTGGCCGCATTGCCGCGTTTTTTGCCGAGGTACACCGTGATGCCCAGCGACTTGTCACGGTTGCGCTCGACGTTTTCGAGCTCGCCCTTGCGCACGCTGACCGACAGGCCGCAGCCTTCCGATGCCTCAGCCGCAGCGTCGCTGGCGCCGAGCTTTTTGGCGTGGGCCAGCGCGCGATCAACCAGTTCCTCGAAAAAGCCGCGTGAGTAGCTGAAGCCGCTTTCCGGCTGATGGGGTGGGCTGGCTGGGCGAGCGATGGCGTTCGCAGCGTTGCGGGAGGCACGGGCAGAAGATTTTTGGGTCATATGGGTCGCTATGATACTGACTGCCATGAACAACAAGACTCCCAAGGCCATCAAGGGCTACTGGTCCAACGGCCGCTTCGTGAAACCCGAAGAAATTGCGCTGGAGGAAGCAGGCCCGCCAAGCAAGACCCGGCTCAAGGCCGAGGCCGACGAAAAGCAGGTGCTGGGCGAGGCGCTCCTGACCTTGCGCCCCGACCTGATGGCACGGCTCGACCTGCCCGCCAAGCTGCTGGACGCCATCGCCGAGGCCAAACGGATTTCCAGTTTCGAGGGCAAGCGCCGCCAGATGCAGTTTATCGGCAAACTGATGCGCCCGCTCGACGCCGAACCGATCCGCGCCGCCATCAACGAGCAACTCAACGGCTCGGCCGAGCTCACGCTGGCGCTGCACCAGGCCGAGCAATGGCGCGACCGTTTGATTGACTCGGACGAGGCGCTGGGACGCTGGCTCACCGCACACCCCGCCACTGACGCGCAGCAGTTGCGCGCGCTGATCCGCCAGGCCCGCAAGGATGCCAAGCCCGGGAAACCGGGCGAGGCGCCGCGCCACGGCAAGCCCTACCGCGAGATCTTCCAGATGGTCAAGGAAGCGCTAACCCGCGAAAACCAGGAACAAGAGGCGCCTGGCACATGAGCAACCCGCGTGATTCAGTGAAGCTGGGCATCGTGTCGGTCAGCGACCGCGCCTCGGCCGGTGTTTATGTGGACAAAGGCCTGCCAGCCCTGAAGGAATGGCTCACCCGCGCCCTGAAAAATCCCCTCACCTTTGAAGAGCGGCTGATTCCCGACGAACCGGCGCGCATCAGCGCGGCTCTGATTGAACTGGTGGAGGCGGGCTGCTCGCTGGTCCTGACCACCGGCGGCACCGGTCCGGCGCCGCGCGACGTCACGCCCGAGGCCACGCTGGCCGTGGCTGACCGGGAGATGCCGGGTTTTGGCGAGCAGATGCGCCAGATCAGCCTCAAATTCGTGCCGACCGCCATCCTGTCACGCCAGGTCGCGGTGATTCGCGGCCAAAGCCTGATCATCAATCTGCCCGGGCAGCCCAAATCGATCGCCGAGACGCTCGAAGGCTTGAAAAATGCCGACGGAACAACGGCTGTTGCGGGGATCTTTGCCGCCGTGCCCTACTGCATTGACCTGATTGGCGGGCCGTATCTTGAAACCGACGATTCAGTTTGCCAGGCGTTCCGGCCAAAAAATGCGGTTCGCCCTACAACATTTTAATTAATTAGCGCTATAGCCCTTAATAGGCGGGTGCGAGATGCTCCTTAAATAAGAGCATTCTGAAACTTCGAGCCACTACTTTCCCACCAGTTGATTCATTTTCTCGGCTTCGAAGGTTTCCAGCAGTGCGGCATCCTCTGGCACGCAGTCGCGAGTGGTGGGGGTTTGCGGACCTGCCAGTTTTTCAATCGCCTGCCAGAGCAGCGAAATCTGGTGCTCCTGGCCAGCGGCATTATCGATCAGGCCGCGCAGCGCCTGCGACAGCGGATCGTCGTTCTGGGTGATGCCGTAGGCTGAGAACCCCATCTGGCTTGCGGCCTGCTCGCGTTTCACGTCGGCGTCGGCCTGGATAATGCGGGCCGGGTTGCCCACTGCCGTTGCGCCCGCAGGCACCGGCTTGACCACCACGGCGTTCGAACCGATACGGGCGCCATCGCCCACGGTGAAGCCGCCCAGCACTTGCGCGCCGGCGCCGACTACCACGCCTCTCCCCAGTGTGGGGTGGCGCTTGGTTCCTTTGTAAAGCGAGGTTCCGCCCAGCGTCACGCCCTGGTAAATCGTGCAGCCGTCGCCGATTTCAGCGGTTTCACCGACGACAACGCCCATGGCATGGTCAAAGAAAACGCACTGGCCGATCTTCGCGCCGGGGTGAATTTCAATGCCTGTAAGCCAGCGTGAAACATGCGAGATAAAACGGCCCAGCCACTTCAGGCCGCGCGTCCAGCACCAGTGCGCACGCCGATGCAACACCAGCGCGTGCAAGCCAGGGTAGCAGGTCAGCACCTCCCAGGCCGTGCGGGCGGCGGGGTCGCGTTCAAGAATGCACTGGATGTCGGAACGGAGTCGGGAAAACATAAACCGAGTTTACCGGTCGTCTGGCGCAAGCGCTTCAGTGCGCGTTTTGCCTGCAGAATCAGAGCCCCGGCGCTGCGGCGCGGCTGCGGCTTTTTGCGACATCGCCCTGGCCACGCCGCGCAGGATGTGGATTTCCTCGTCACTGAGCTGCGCGCGGTTAAAAAGCTGATTCAGCCGCGGCATGAGCTTTTTGGGCGAAGCCGGGTCAAGAAATCCGATGTCGGCAAGCGCCCCTTCCCAGTGCTTGAGCATGCCGGCCACCGCGGCGGCGTCCGCCAGTTGCGGCTCGGCGGTGGCTGACTGCACGCCAAAACCGCCCAGCGCTTCGCGCCAGTCGTAGGCAATCAGTTGCACCGCGGCGGCCAGATTGAGCGAGCCAAATTTCGGATTGGTCGGAATGCTTAAGGCGACGTGACAGCGGTACACGTCGTCATTTTGCATGCCAAAGCGCTCGGAACCAAATAAAAAGGCAATCGAAACAGGCCTTGGCCATAGTGGAAATGGCAAAGTATGCTCTTCTTCTAATAGCGCGTCAGGCAGCCCAAACAACTCCGCGAAATGCTCCCGCGGTGCCCGGGTGGGTGGGCCAAAGTCGCGCGGCGTCATGGCAGTGGCGCACAAATGCGCCATGCCGTCGAGCGCTTCATCCAGCGTGGCCACGATACGGGCGTTTTTGAGCACATCGAGCGCACCACTGGCGCGCTGAATGGTCTCCTCACGCTTGAGCACATTGGCCCAGCGCGGCGCCACCAACACCAGGTCGTCAAAGCCCATGACCTTCATGGCGCGCGCACTGGCGCCCACATTGCCAGGGTGGCTGGTGTTGATCAGGACAAAGCGGGTTTTCATGGGGAAACTAAGGCGCTCACCGGGTTCTGGTTCCAGGTTTCAGGGTGAAGCCGGTAAAATGCCTTATTGTCGCCTGCCTGCGCTCCATCGATTGAGCGCGCAGCAGTTCCTGCCCGCTCTTTCTTGCGTTTTATGTCCAGCAATCTACACCCCATGCTCAACGTGGCCGTCAAGGCTGCGCGCGCCGCCGGCGCCATCATCAACCGCGCCGCGCTGGATGTGGAGGCGGTTCGCGTCTCCACCAAACAGACCAACGACTTTGTCACCGAGGTGGACCATGCCGCCGAAGCGGCAATCATCGAAACGCTGCTCACTGCCTACCCGGGCCACGGCATTCTTGCCGAGGAATCAGGCAGCGAGCACGGCGCCAAAGACTCCGAATTCATCTGGATCATCGATCCGCTGGACGGCACCACCAACTTCATCCACGGCTTTCCCATCTATTGCGTCAGCATTGCGCTGGCGGTCAGGGGCAAGATCGAGCAGGCCGTCGTCTATGACCCGACCCGCAACGACATTTACAGTGCCAGCAAGGGGCGCGGCGCCTACCTCAATGACCGCCGAATCCGCGTGGCCAAGCGCACCCGGCTGCAGGAATGCCTGATTTCAACCGGCTTTCCATACCGCCCGGGCGACAAGCTCAAGCCCTACCTTCACATGCTCGGCGAAGTCATCAGCCAGTGCGCCGGCGTGCGCCGCCCCGGCGCGGCGGCACTCGATCTGGCTTATGTCGCGGCAGGCCATAGCGACGGCTTTTTTGAACCCGGCCTGCAGCCCTGGGACGTGGCAGCCGGCTCGCTGCTGGTCACCGAAGCGGGCGGCCTGATTGGCAACTTTACCGGTGAGGCCGACTTCCTCCACCAAGGCGAATGCGTGGCAGGCAACCCGCGCATCTACGGCCAACTGGTGGCCACGCTGGGCAAATACAGCAAGTTTGCCGGTGCTGGCGACAAAGCCACGGTACGCCAGGCCCTGCAGGAAGACGCAACGGCCAACCCAAGCGCTGGCGCAACCCTGTCCGACGTCAAAACTACCCTCAAGGCCAAGAAAGCCAGACTACCGGCGGCCCGCAATACCGGCCCGCAAGAAACGCACTAAAGTGGTGTTGTCCACGGCAAGGAACTTTAACCGGTTCAGCTAAAATTTGCCGCTCTGCAAGACCCGCGGCGCACCTGCGCCGACCCTGTCAATAGACAGTATCAACCCTTACTTCCTGGCGCCCATGTCCGAACCAAGCACACAAGCTTCCTCCTCCCCGGCTAATGCCGCCCTGCTGCTTGAAGTGGCCGAACTGGTCGTGACCGCCCTGAACCTGGAAGTTGCCGCCGCCGACATACAGCCCGACGAGCCACTGTATGGCGACGGACTGGGCCTGGACTCCATCGACATTCTTGAAATTGCGCTCGTCGTCTCCAAACATTACGGCCTGCAGTTGCGCGCCGACCAGGAGGACAACCACGCCATCTTTCATTCGCTGCGCAGCCTGAGCAACCATATCGCCGCCCGCCGAACCCAGTGAAAGCCGGACCAACGACACGTTTGAGGAAGATCTGTTACTGGGCAGGTGCCATCGCGCTGGGCGTCGCTTACCCAATACTCGCCCACTTGGCGGCCGCGTCAGCTGTGCCCAATTTGCAGGGTGCCCTGCTTGCCATCATTCCATTGCTGGGCATGGCTCTTGTGATGGCCTGGCGCTCGCCGTGGCGTGCGTTCATGCTGACCCTCTGGCTGGCCGCCTTATGCGCTGCGCTCTACAGCATCGGCGGCTGGCTGCT
>JAHFQQ010000131.1:0-3496 GCA_023259235.1 Polaromonas sp.
GGCTGCGCCTGATCATCACGGTGGGTTGGGCAGTCTATCCACTCTGCTATTTCATCGTCGGTTTCGCGGGAGGCGCTGCGGAAAATAAGTTGAACATTACCTTCAATTTGGCTGACCTCGTGAACCAGATTGCCTTTGGGCTGGCAATCCTGACGGCCGCCATGAAGGATTCGGGGTCCACACGATGACCGCCGCCATCACGAGCTTTCCCACGGTTGTGGTTAGGCTTTTCACATCCACGATAGCGCCAGCTCGGCGCTTCACTCGCAAACGGTAGGGGAGTTTCAATCATGAACGGCGCCGACATCATTGCCATCGTTATCCTGGCCGCAATCGTCATTGCGATCATTGTCTATTTGCTGCACTGGCTGTACCGACATTCGTCGAAAGACCTGTCCTTCGTGCGCACCGGGTTGGGTGGCGAGCGAGTGGTCATGGGCGGAGGCGCGCTGGTGCTACCGATCGTGCACGACATCACCGAGGTCAGCATGAACACGCTGCGCATCGACGTACGGCGCGCTGGTGAGAAGTCGCTGATCACCCGTAACCGCATGCGCATCGAGGTGAGTGTGGAGTTCTTTGTGCGCGTCATCCCTTCAGCCGAGGCTGTGGCCGCGGCGGCGCGCACGCTGGGCAACCGCACGCTCAACCCTGAAAGCCTTAAAGACCTCGTGCAGGGCCGCTTCGTTGACGCCATGGGTTCGGTAGCCGCGCGCATGAACATGGAGGAGATACACGAGAATCGCAGCGATTACATCAAGGGCGTCAAGGCGCTGGTCGCCGACTCGCTGACGGCCAATGGCCTGGAACTTGAAGCCGTGTCGCTGACCAGCCTGGACCAGACCGACATGAAACTGTTCAATCCGTCGAATGCCTTCGATGCCGAGGGCCTGACGCGCCTGACTGAAGAGATCGAAACACGCAAGAAGAAACGCAATGACATCGAGCAGGACACGATGATTGCAATCCGCAAGAAGAACCTGGAGTCGGAGAAGCTCGCGCTGATCATCGACAAGGAAAGTGAATACGCCCGACTGAGCCAGGAAAGCGAAGTGGCGATGCGTCGCGCGCAACAGAAGGCCGAGATTGCGCTTGAGAAGACCGAACGCGAGCGCGACATCGAGGAAGCCCAGATCCGCTCGGCTGAAATTGTCGAGAAAAGCCGCATCAACCAAACGCGTGCCATCGAGTCAGAGCGCATTTTGCGCGAGCAGGAGACAGCGATGCTCGACATCCAGCGCCATCAGGCACTGGAGATAGAGGAGCAGGGTCGGGTGATCGCCATTGCGGTCAATTCGAAGGTCCAATCGGATGCCCAAACAGCGGCGGAGGGTGCTCGTGCATTGATGATTGAAGCGCAGGAAAAAGTAATCACCATTCGCGATACCGAGATCGCCCAAAGGCGCAAGTCCATTGATCTAATCGAAGCCACTCAGCAGGCTGATCGTGAAGCTATCAAACTCACCACGGTGGCCGTAGCGGAGCGAGAGGCCGCTACTGACCGTGCCAAGGCCGACCGCTCTGCAGCAGAGGCTGTCGCATTCCGCTACGAGGTTGACGCTGAGGGTAAGCGCAAGCTCAATGAAGCCGAGAACATGCGCTCGGACGCATCACGCCGTAGCAGCTTCAACAACAAACTGATCGAGAACCTGCCAAGCATCATTCGCGAAAGCGTCAAGCCGATGGAGAATATCGACTCGATTCGCATTCTGCAGGTCGATGGCCTGCCGGGACTCAGCGGTGCGCAATCGGGCGCTGGCACCGGTGGGGGAGATGGTCGCCCTGCAAGCGAGAACGGGCCGCGCGCCGGCGGCCTTGCCGACAACGTCGTCAACTCCGCGCTGCGCTACCGTGCACAAGCACCGTTTGTTGACAGCTTGCTCAAAGAGATTGGCATCTCGCCGAGTTCCATTACCAGCTTGGGGAACCTTGGAAACATGATGGTATTGCCAGTTTCGGACGATAAAGACCATGGGTCCAAGGATGCCGACCAATCCACCGACAGAATCTGACCCCACCGTCTGCCTACAAGAGTCACCGCAGCACTATCATGAGTTCGATACCTGACATCGATGCAATCCGGCCAATTGAGAAGCGGCTCGCGATTGTGACCAATTGGGGGTTCTTTGCTTCCTTTGGAATGTGCTTTTTGCTGTCCGGTTTCAGCCGCGCGCAGTGGTCGTTCGGTCTGCTGGGCTACGCAATGCTGGTGGCTGGCTTTATCGGGCACGTGATCATCAACCGGGTGTTTGACACCGGCTTCACGGGCGGTGAGATTGCGTTCGGACTGGTGGCGTTCGGCATCTCTGCGATCAGCTTCATCGGCAGTTGGTTGTTCGATCCAAGCTTCGGAAGCGTCAATCTTGGTATTGGACTGACCGGCTTTGCTGCCATAACGGCTTGCCTGGTGGGCTACCTTGTCATCAAGTATGGGCTGCGTGGCTCGTACTTGATGATTCACAGCTTGCACGATCGCTAACGGAGCCTGACTTGTGACAACCAAAGTGATCTGGCTATTTGCTTTCATCGCCATGTACTGGGCCTACTGCATGCAGTGGGGCGTCAGCAGCGCGCGGATCGCGCGGACACCGGCAGACTTCTTCCTCGCGAGCCGGCAGTTGCCCGCCTGGGTGTTTGTGCTTTTCTCCTCCGCTGCTTCGTTTGCCGGCTGGGCTTTCCTCGGCCATCCGGCGCTGACGATGCGAGACGGCCTTCCCGTCGCTCAGCTCGCACTGGCGGCAGTTACGATCCCGTTGACCGGTGTTCTCTTCCTGAAGCGCCAATGGTTGCTTGGCAAGCGCTTTGGCTACTGCACACCGGGCGAGATGTTCTCCGACTATTTCGGTGGTGATGCGCTACGCATCTTGGTGTTGATCGTGGCCCTGCTTTGCTCTGTGCCATTTATCGGCATGCAACTTACTGCTTCGGGCTATCTGGTTCAGTGGCTCACCGAGGGCGCTGTGACATGGAGCCTTTCGATGTGGGTTCTCTCGGTAGTGGTGTTCCTGTATGTCTGTATCGGGGGGCTGCGCGCGACAGCTTATGTGGGCAGTCTGCAGGGCGTGCTATTAGTGGCCGGTATCGTTGCCGTGGGCTTGATTGCGCTAGTGCAACTTGATGGTTTGGCAGCATTTATCCAAGCGCTGGCCAAGCTGGGGGCCACCAGTATTGGCCCCTGGGGCAGTTCCGCCAAAGGCTATAACGCATACCTGCACATACCCGGGGTGATCCAATTCACCGCAGGGCTCGGCAAGGAAATGCCAGTGGCTGGTATGTGGACGGCTTCGATGGTGCTGACCACTTGCTTCGCGCTGATGGGGATCCAAGCCTCGCCAGCATTTTCGATGCTTGCCTTCAGTTGCCGCGACCCCAGGGGCTTTGCTCCGCAACAGGTATGGGTGTCGGCCGGTATGATCGGTGGCATCCTGGTGCTTCTTTCACTGGTGCAGGGTATGGGGGCGAACTTCTTGGGTGCCTCCACTGCAATCAGCAACGC
>JAHFQQ010000131.1:3506-9259 GCA_023259235.1 Polaromonas sp.
TTTGGGCAGCGGCAATGAGATGGGTCTGGTTGCGCACTATCTGTTGTCCATCGCCAATGAAGCCCCTTGGCTCATGGCTCTTCTGGCCGTTTGTGCACTTGCTGCGATTCATGCCATGGTCGCGTTGTTCGCATCGACCGCTGGGACGATGGTTGCGAAGGACATTTGCCTGCGCTACCTTACTCCGCGGGCCGATGAGCGTCAGCAGAAGCTTTATGCGCGGGTCGGCATCGCCGCCGTCGTGTTGGCGGCACTCTTGCTGGCCACATATGCGCCAGTGGCTCAGGTGCAACTGGGGGCCCTTGCACTGGGCTTTGGTTTCCAGCTGTGGCCGACACTTGCCGGCATCTGCTGGTTTCCGTGGATCACTCGCCAAGGGGCCACCGTGGGTCTGGTGGCCGGGATGCTGGGGGTACTGTTCACCGAGCAGTTGGGCGCTACCCTGTGCAGGTTTTTCGGTTTCGAACTGCCATGGGGCCGCTGGCCCTGGACGATTCACTCTGCCGGCTGGGGCATCTTCCTGAATGTGATTGCCTGTTTCGTCGTCTCGTGGCTATCTCATGACAGCAACGAACGCGCACACCGGATGAGCTTTCACAAGTTATATATTGCCACCGTGGCCATTGCTCCCAACAAACGATTCCTGCGCCCAGTGGCCTGGGCACTGACGCTGATTTGGTTTTTCTTTGCTGTCGGACCAGGCGCCATTCTCGGTAATGACCTGTTCGGCGCACCCAATACAGGACTGGCAAGCTGGTCCTTGGGCGTACCTTCGCTGTGGGTCTGGCAGATGTTGTGCTGGGCACTCGGCGTGATGGTCATTTGGTTCCTGGCCTACAGGCTGGAGATGAGCACCTTGCCACGGCGGGAAACGATTGAACAAATCAAGCCGGACACCCCGCTATTCGAGCCAATTGCCCTCGCCGCAAGGGCGACGCACCAGAACGCGCCGCCATGGTCCATAGCGACAACGAAACCCGCGGGGACCCATTCATTGTTAACTACGAAGGAGCGTTTATGACGACAGACATCAAGCACTGGGCAGTCAAGTTCAAGAACATGTCCGATAGCGATGCAACCATCTCGGCCATGGCCAAGTACTACACGTGCACCTACATGTGGGACATGGGTGAGCAGAAGGTGATCGTCGAGATGCACGATGGCAAGGTCAAACACATCAACACCGACCCGGCCCCGCTCGACGCCTACGACTTTGCATTGCGTGCCAGCGCGCAAACTTGGCGAGAGTTCGGCAAGCCGATCCCAAGGCCAATGTTTCATGGTATCTGGTCGGCGAGCTTTCGAAAAGACCTGAAGCTGGAAGGCAACATCCTGGTGATGATGCAGAACCTGCGCAATTTCACCGTGCAGTTCGAGTTGCTGCGCAAGTGCGGCGTGCCCGTTTAGACCTATCTATCAATACTGGCCAATTTCAACACGAAGGAGTTCAATCCATGGCACGCCATTCACCTGTTACCGGCCGTTACGTCACGATTGACGTCGATGGTATGGAATACAAGGTCTTCTATTTACAAAACGGCACCGGCCAGCCGCTGATCTGCCAGCACACTGCCGGTTGCCACAACCACCAGTGGCGCGGTCTGCTGGAAGATGAGGAAATCACCAAGAACTACAACGTTATCGCCTACGACCTCCCACGCCACGGCAAATCTGACCCGCCGCTCAACGTGAAATGGTGGGAGTCTGAGTACAAGCTCACCGCTGATCACTTCGTCAACTTCATCGTCAAGCTGTGCGATGCGCTGGAGTTGCGCGACCCGATCTTCATGGGCTCTTCTTTCGGGGGCAATGTGGCACTCCAGCTTGCTCTGCGCCACCCGGAGCGTTTCAAGGCGGTGATCCCGATTGAAGCCGGCGACTACGCACCCGGCTTTTACCTCGACTGGTGGCACCACCCGCACGCCAATGCAGCGCAAGTTTGCGCCAGTGGTGTGTGGGATCTAATGGCACCGCAGTCGCCCGACATGGACCGCTGGCTAACTTGGCACTACTACACCCAGGGTTCCGAGGCATTCAAGGGTGATCTATATTTCTATTCGGTCGACCACGACCTGCGCGAGGAACTGGGCCGCATCGACGGTCGCAAGTGCCCTGTGATCATGATGACCGGCACCTACGACTACCTAACTCCACCGGAGACCGCAGAGAACACGGCGCGGCAAATCAAGGGGGCCGTGTATATTGAGATGACCGAAATCGGTCATTTTCCGATGAGCGAGAACTACCCAGTGTTCAAGATATACCTGAAAGAGGCCTTGCGCATTATCCGCGAGCGCAAGGGTTGATGTCAACGCAATGCAACGACGCACGGAGGAATGCATGAGGCTTGCTCAGGTAGACGATTTTGCTGAGCGTGGCCTGGTTGTGCACAAACTCAATTGCGAGCTGTTCGAACTACCCATGGCCCCAGTTGACTGGATAAGCGGAATTGGCACCGACCGCGACGAGATGATCCGCTATGCCCAAGAACTACGTCCATGCTATGACCGCCTTGGTCGCATCATCGGCCAACTCGCTGGCCTCTTCATCTTGGCGCGCCTCGGCGGGCGCTTCGAGACGGATTGGACGGCTGTTACAAAAGTGGTCGATCAGACCTTACACACGGAGACCGAATTGCACGCAGTTCGAATACCTTCGGCGGCGCGGCGTCACCATGCCTATCTTTTGCAGGCCTTCAACAAAACAGCCGCCGTTACCAGCGGTTTCGACGCAGCCCTGCGCAAGCCGCAGTCTTTGCACAACCGACTCGATGACTGGACGCGCGAACTCAAGCTTGCCGCTGCCATGCTCAGCAGCGCCGCAGTCGAACGGCTCGGACTAATGCCTGTCGATTTCAGCCAGGCCTGTTGTAGCTGCGCAGGCAACATCTCTCAATCCGATTCTTCTCGAACCTGAGCCACCACGATGTCTGAATACTCAATCTGGGTGATGGAATACGCCTACGTTAGTCAATGCGCTGTAAGTAGCGTCATCTACGGCGCGCACAACCAGGGCATCCGCAAACTGCCTTACTGCTATGTTGTGATCAAGAGTCGCGACCACATTGCGATGGTAGACGTGGGCTATAACGACAAGGAATACGGCCACTATATCTCTGACAAGTTTGGAGTCGAGAACTGGCATTCCCCGACCGACGTGCTGGCGCCCTGCGGCGTCCGGCCGGACGACGTGGACACCATCTTCATCACGCACGCCCATTTCGACCACATGGGCAACATCGAATCTTTCCCAAACGCCACCTTCTACATTCAGGAGCGAGAACTAACAAAGTGGATATGGGCCATGTCGCTGCCAGATCGGCTGCGCTACATGATGGTCGCCACGGATCCGTCAGATGTACTTCGGGCGGCCGACCTGGCGCGTCAGGGCCGCCTTCGTCTGGTCGATGGGGACAAGCAAAACGTCATCCCCGGCATCGACTTGCACAGCGCGCCCGATACCCATACTTACGGAAGCCAATGGGTGCATGTGCGTAACGACTTGCAAGCTCAATCAAGCAACAGCTGGGTGTTGGCTGGCGACCTGGTTTACGTCTATGAAAACATCGAAGGCACTGGCCCTGAGAAGATGTACATACCAGTCGGTCTAGCGCTGGGCAGCACCACCAACCTGCTGTTGACGACCGACGAGATCATGAAGTCAGTGGACTACGAAATGAAACAAGTGATCCCAGTTCACGAGGAGCGGCTGAAGAACGTATTCCCATCGCGAATCATGCCCTCAGGTCTGCGCATTAGCGAAGTTTGCCTGGCCAAAGGACAAAAATCGATCGTTACCTGAAAACAACCGTTTAAAAAGGAATCTTCATGTCACAATTCAGTTTTGAAACTGCCCCCAAGATCATCTGCGAGCAGGGTGGCGCCAATCGTCTGGGCGAAATCGCCAAGGGCTTGGGCATCTCCCGGCTCTTCCTGGTCACCGACGCGGGTCTGATCAAGGCCAAATTGATCGACGGTGCCCTGGCCTCATTGGCCGCCGCCGGTGTTGCGGCAACGGTGTTTTCCGACGTGCTGGCAGACCCACCCGAACTGAGCGTGCAGGCGGCGGTTGACGCGGCGCGCGCGGCGACTGCCGACGGTGTCGTTGGTTTCGGTGGCGGCAGCTCGCTCGATACGGCAAAACTCGTCGCGCTGCTGGCGTGCACGTCGCAGGCGCTGCCCGACATTTACGGCATTGGTTTGGCTCGCGGCCCACGCCTGCCGCTGATCCAGGTGCCCACCACTGCCGGCACCGGCTCCGAGGTCACACCGATTTCCATCCTCACAACGCCCAGCCACGAAAAGAAGGGTGTGGTCTCGCCGCTGCTCTTTCCGGACGTGGCGCTGCTCGACAGTCGCCTGACGCTGGGCCTACCACCCACCGTGACGGCCATGACCGGCGTCGATGCCATGGTGCATGCGATCGAATCTTTCACCAGCAAGCTAAAGAAGAACCCGCTCTCCGACGCACTGGCGCTCAAGGCACTGCAGTTGCTTTATGCCAACCTGCCAGCGGCAGTGAACGACGGAAAGGACCCAACCGTACGCGAAAACATGCTACTCGGTTCGCTGTTTGCTGGCATGGCTTTTGCCAACGCACCGGTTGGAGCAGTACATGCGCTGGCCTACCCGCTCGGTGGCCACTATGGCCTGCCGCATGGCCTGACTAATTCCCTGGTCTTCGTGGCGGTGCTGAAGTTCAATCTTCCGGTAGCCGAGGATCTTTATGCAGAATTGGGTCGCACAATCCTGCCGGAACAGCGGGGTGCTGCAGGTAGCGAAGCAGCGGCTGCTTTCGTCGCGGCCATCAGTGTGCGGGTGGCCGCCATGCCTTACGCCCAGACGCTGCGCGACGCCGGTATTGAGAAAAATGATCTGCCGATGCTGGCCCGCGACGCCATGAATGTCCAGCGACTGCTGGTAAACAACCCGCGTGATGTCACATACGAAGATGCTCTGGGGATGTACCGAGCGGCCTACTGATCTGAGATGCCCAGACAAAGATCCGCGTAAGGATTACGCGTGCATGTTGCCCGGCGTCAAGCGGCGCTAGCCACTACGATCATCCTAGAATTTCTCACTCTGTTCCTCACTTACCTCATTGAACACCATGGACATGAAAACCTCCCCCCTCGCCTTGCTCAAAGACCCCAGCCTGCTCAAGACCAATGCCTTCGTCAACGGCCAGTGGCTGCCCGGCGGCAGCCGCTTCGACGTGCTGGACCCGGCCACCGGGCGCAAACTGGCCGACGTTGCCAACCTTGGCCCGCTCGAGGCCGAAGCCGCCATTGCCGCGGCCAACGCCGCCTGGCCTGCGTGGCGCGGCAAGACCGGCAAGGAGCGCAGCATCATCCTGCGCAAATGGTTCGACCTCCTGATGGCCAACCAGGACGATCTGGGACGCATCATGACCGCCGAGCAGGGCAAGCCGCTGCCCGAAGCCAAAGGCGAGATTGCCTATGGCGCGAGTTTTGTCGAGTGGTATGCCGAAGAGGCCAAGCGCGTCAACGGCGAAACCCTGCCGCAATTTGACAACAACCGCCGCCTGATGGTGATTCGCCAGCCGATCGGCGTTTGCGCGGCCATTACGCCGTGGAACTTCCCGATGGCCATGATCACCCGCAAGGTGGCACCGGCGCTGGCGGCAGGTTGCACGGTGGTGATCAAGCCGGCCGAACTCACGCCGCTGAGTGCACTGGCCGTGGCTGAGCTGGCCCTGCGCGCGGGCATCCCCGCGGGTGTGCTCAATGTGCT
>JAHFQQ010000346.1:0-2321 GCA_023259235.1 Polaromonas sp.
CTAACCTCGCTGTGCTCGGTAAGAACTTGGGGCTGTCCTCATGTACTTAAGTACACTCCGGTTTTTGCGCTGCTCTTCGCCCCGCTGAGGGCTGCTCGCGACAGATCGTGAACCGCTTCTGAGTGCGGTATCTCATACGCCAAACGCCATAAACTTGTGAGTGCCCGCCCCTTGCGGCAAGATGGATCAGGCCTTGGCGGCCATTCGGTCGCCGCTTGATTCGCGGGTGTGAGGGTGCCAACCAGCAAAAACAAATCGCCGTCGCCAGCACAACGTGTGTCAATCATCAGCGCGGTCAAAACCTACCTGGGCTTTTTTGTATTGCTGACGCTGGTGCTCGAAGCGTCGCTCGGCGCGCTGGCGCTCAGCAGCGGCGGTTCGATCCAGTTGCTGGCGGTATCTGGCATGTTGCTGGTGATCCTGCTGCTGATTGGCGTGGTATCGTTGTTTGCCTACAAAAAGCCCGAGGCCCTGCTGCGCTCGATGGCCAGCCACGACGCCGCCGCTGCCTGTAACTTTGACGACACGCCGGCCGGCCTGTTTTGCCGCGAACTTGTCGGCTGCTGGTGGGAGTCAATCAAACCCGACAACGCCTCGGCACTCAGCCTGATGAGCATCAGCACAGACCCGGCCAGCTCCGGCCTCAAATTCAGCGGCAAGGCCTACGATAAACAAGGCAATCTGAATGCGGTGTGGGAGACGGTGGCTTCGTGTATCAATCCCGCTGAAAAAAAGGTGTTTTACTACTGGCGTGGCTGGCATCCGGCCAAGCCCAACGAGCCATTTGAAGGCTTCGGCGAATTGGTGTTTCATTCGTCCGCCAATGGCATCCACAGTGGCATGGGCTTTTTCTCCGATACCAATCTGACCCAGCTCAACAGCACTACCCGCAAATCGGTGCAATTACACCGCGCCAGCGCCAACGAAGCGGCATTGCTGCAACAAGCCAATGCCAAGCTGGTGGCGGAAGGTATTCAACACAAATTGGCAGAGCTGGGTTGAATTCTGCAAATCCTACTTTCTGAGAGCATCCATGAAAATCCCGCGTTTATCGATAATTACCCTCGGTGTTGCCGACTTGCAGAAAGCCACCGCGTTTTACTCGCAAGTACTGGGCACGCCGCCGAATACCAGCTACGGCGGGGTGACGTTTATCCAGTTGCCGGGGGTGTGGATTTCGCTTTACCCCCTGGCCGAGCTGGCCAAGGATATCGGCCCCGATGTCTCTGCCCAGCGCAGTGGCTTTAGCGGGGTAACTTTGGCGCATAACGCGCGCAGCGCCGAAGATGTACGTGCAGTACTGGCACAGGCCGCAGCCGCCGGCGCCAAAATTCTCAAACCGGCGCAGGATACTTTCTGGGGCGGCTACAGCGGCTATTTTGCCGACCTTGATGGCCATGTCTGGGAAATCGCCTGGGGGCCGGGATTCAGTTTTTCCGAACACGGCGACTTGCAGTTCAGCGAGTCGGCCAACGACGCTTAAAACGCGTAAAGCAGCAACACACAATCACCAACCACAAGGACACAAGACAATGAAAAAATCGATTTTGCATCTGCTTGGCGGCAGCGCCCTGCTGCTGTCGGCCGGCAGTTTTGCCGCTGAAACGGTAACCATGAACTTCGCCGATGCCGATGGCAAAAGTGTTGGCCAGATCAGCCTGGAAGACAGCAGCTACGGCCTGGTTTTGACCCCGGCACTGACTGGCCTGCCACCGGGATTACATGGCTTCCATGTGCACGAAAACCCCAGCTGTGCCGCCAAGGAAAAAGACGGCAAGCAGGTGCCGGCACTGGCAGCCGGCGGCCACTATGACCCCGCCGGCAGCAAGAAACACGGCACGCCATGGGGTGACGGCCATCTGGGCGATCTGCCAGCGCTGTATGTGGATGGCAGCGGCAGCGCCAGCCAGCCAGTATTGGCGCCACGTCTGAAGCTGAGCGACGTCAAAGGCCGCGCGCTGATGATTCATGCCGGTGCCGACAACCACGCCGGTCACCCGGCACCACTGGGCGGTGGCGGAGCACGACTGGTTTGCGGCGTGATTCAGTAAGGAGCAAGCATGTACGTGGTAATTTTTCGCGCTCAGGCACAATCGCTGGATGCGGAATACTCCGCCATGGCTGGGCAATTGCGGCAAATGGCGCTGAACCAGTATGGTTGTCTCGATTTCACTGCGGTGACCGAAAACGGCAGTGAAATCGCCCTCTCCTACTGGCCGGACGAGGCCAGCATTCGCAACTGGAAACAGGCCAGCGAACATCTGCTGGCGCAGCAGTTTGGCCGCGAGCGCTGGTATCGGGCCTATTCGGTAGAGGTGGCG
>JAHFQQ010000346.1:2331-2717 GCA_023259235.1 Polaromonas sp.
TCATGTCCAGAGTCATCGACGCCGATGGCGTTGCATTGGTAAAGCAGTTTGAAGGTTTGTATACCCAGGCCTATCGTTGCCCGGCCGGGGTGTGGACCATTGGCTACGGTCACACCGAAGGCGTGACGCCGAGCATGAGCATCAGCGAAAAGCAGGCAGACAAATTCCTCAAGGAAGATCTGGCCGAAGCCGGCGATCAGGTCACGCGGCTGGTGAAAGTTCCGCTCAGCGATCATCAGTTTGCCGCGCTCAGCAGCTTTGTCTTCAACGTCGGCGCCGGTAGCCTGGCGGGCAGCACACTGTTGCGGCGCCTGAATGCAGGAGACTATCAGTGCGTGCCGAGCGAGCTGGCAAAATGGGTCAAAGCCACCGACCCGCGCACCGGC
>JAHFQQ010000132.1 GCA_023259235.1 Polaromonas sp.
TTCAACGGCGTGAAGCCGCGCGATATCGGGCTGATCTGATTGCATTCATGGAAGGACAGAGACCTTTCAGCCCGCGTTGTCGCTATTCTCCCGTTTCAGGGTATGCCCGGCAATCATTTTCCCGGGAACGTTCATGCCCATCGCCAAAGGCTGCAAACAACTGGTTGACGGGGCCGTGGTCCAAGTCAATATCTGCTCGGTGGCGCGAAGTGCGCGCCCGGCTCGGCGTACGCGGCCGCGCGCTCGCGCACCATGCCTGCATGAGCGCAACCGGTTCGTGCACGAAGCCGGGCGTTGGTACTATGTGGACGGGGTCACCTTATGCACTGCCTATATGAAAAAAGTGGCTGTAGCCCTCATGTATTCTTCGTAGGCAGCTATCAAATATGAAGTAACTTCATCGACTGTGTGGCTGCGGCCATGTCAGCAACTTTCCGGTCGAGCGCATCTACCGTGACGTGCGCGTCTGCCAGATTTACGAAGGCACCAGCGACGTGCAGAAAATTATTATTCAAAGAGCGTTATCCTGATAATTTGCGGGACAGACCGCAGTTACACGAAGCGAACAAGCTCTGTCCCTAGCTGATCAGGGATGGAAGCAGTTGGCTGCCTTAACCGGCCGCCTGCAAGTCCAGCACGATGGCGCGCGTGTCGTCATCTTCCTGCCGCGCCGCATCCCTGAAGCCCAGCAGCCTGGCCAGCTCCAGCATCCTGCGGTTTTCCCTGAGTACGGTGGCCTCCAGCTGCTGCGTGCCGTTGGCGCGCAGGTAGCTGATCAGCTTGTCCATGAGCAGTCGGCCCAGACCGCCGCCCTTGAGTTCGGAGCGGATGATGATGCCGAACTCGGCGCTGATGGTGTCAGGGTCGGCCATGGCGCGCACCACCCCCTGCGTTTGTGGCAGACCGTCGGGCCCCGGTGCGATTGCAATGAAGGCCATCTCGCGCGTGTAGTCGATCTGCGTCAGGCGCGCAAGTTCACTGCGTTCCATGGTGCGACGGCTGTAAAACACCCGCATGCGGATGTCCTCGGGATCCAGATGCGATAAAAATTCGGTGTGCAGGGCCTCGTCCTCGGGCCGGATCGGCCGCAGTTCCAGCGTGCGGCCCTGCCATTCGATGACCTCGTCCAGCTCGGCCGGATAAGGCCGGATGGCAAAATTCAGGGCTCCCCCGGGAGCCCTGGCGCTCACCCGGATGCGCGCGTCCAGGGCAATGGCGCCTTCGTGGTTGACCAGCAGCGGGTTGATGTCGAGTTCGGCCAGTTCGGGCACATCGGCCAGCAGCTGCGAGACGGCCAGCAGTACCGAGTCGATGGCGCCCTGGTCGGCGGCCGGGGTGTCGCGCCAGCCCTTGAGCAGCTTTGAAATGCGGGTTCGCGAGACCAGCGCGCGCGCCAGCGGCACGCTCAGGGGCGGCAGCGCCACGGCCCGGTCTGCCAGCAATTCCACCGCGGTGCCGCCCTGGCCAAACAGGATGATGGGCCCGAACACGCGGTCAATGGTGGCGCCGATGATCACCTCCTGCACATGCTTGCGCCGCACCATGGCCTGCACCGTGAAGCCGTCCACCACTGCGTCGGGTCTGAGTGCCTTCACGCGCGCCAGCATCGCGCGGGCCGCGTCGCGCACCTCAGCCGCGCTATCGAGGTTGAGTGCGACGCCGCCGACGTCGGACTTGTGCGAAATCTGCTCCGACAAGATCTTGAGCACCACCGGAAAACCGACGCGCGTTGCTTCTGTCGCTGCCAGATCCAAATCAGCTGAAACGGTGCGTGTGGCGACCACCGGAATGCGATAGGCGTCCAGTACCGCCTTGGCCTGCGGCTCGGTCAGCATCTCGCGGCCACTGGCCAGCGCTTCGCGCACGATCGCCTGCACCGCGGCAAGGTCGGGGGTAAGCTGCGCGGCCTGCGCGGGCGGCGCCTCCATCAGCTCGGCCTGGTTGCGCGCGTAGGCCTGCAGCATGGCCAGCGCGCGCACGGCTTCCTCGGGGGTCTCAAAGCCGGCAATACCCGCCTGCGTGAACAGTTGACGCGCTTGCGCTATCGCATGGCCGCCCAGCCAGCAGCTCATCAGTCGCGGCGTCGGGCCCTGTGCAGGCCGGGCCACGGGCACCAGCGCGCGGGCAATTTCCGCACTGGGCACGATGGCGGTGGGTGCGTGAATCAGCAGGATGGTGCCCGAGGCGGCGTCCCCGGCCAGAATTTTCAGCGCCTGCACATAGCGCTCAACCGGGGCATCGCCAATGATGTCCGCCGGGTTGCCGTGCGACCAGTTGGCCGGCAGCACCGCATTGAGCTGGTCGAGAGCTTGCGCAGAGGGCGTGGACAGCGTCACGCCCTCGCGCGCGGCGGCGTCGGCCGCCATCACACCGGCGCCGCCGCCGTTGGTCAGGATGGTGAGCGAATCGCTGGCTGCGGCGCGGCAGCGCGTGAGCGTTTCGGCTGCCAGAAACAGCTCTTGCAGGGTGTTCACGCGCAGCATGCCGGCCCTGGCAATGGCCGCTTCATACACGTCGTCCGATCCGGCCAGTGCGCCAGTGTGTGAAGCCGCCGCCTTTTGCCCCTGCGCCGAGCGCCCCGCCTTGACCACGATGACCGGCTTGTTGCGTGCCGCCGCGCGCGCGGCCGACATGAACTTGCGCGGCGACTCGATCGATTCGATGTACAGCACGATGGCGCGCGTGCGCGCGTCGGTGGCCAGGTAGTCCAGCAGGTCGCCAAAATCGATGTCGGCATGTTCGCCGAGCGAGACAAAGTGGGAGAAGCCGATGCTCCGCGCATCAGCCCAGTCCAGCATCGCCGTGACCAGCGCACCCGACTGCGACACAAACGCCAGCTCGCCGGGCTGCGCGCCGATGTGGGCAAAGCTGGCGTTCAGACCCGCATGGGGCGACAGCAGGCCGATGCAGTTGGGGCCCAGCAGTCGCAGCAAATGCGGCTGCGCTGCGTCCAGCATGGCCTGCTTTTGGGCCGCATCAAGCCCCGCCGTCAGGATGATGGCCGCGCGTGTGCCGCGCTCGGCCAGTTCACGCACCAGGCCCGGCACGCTGGCGGGGGGCGTGCAGATTACCGCCAGCTCGGGCGCTTCAGGCAAGTCCGCTACCCGGGCGTAGGCGCGCTGGCCGTCGAGCTCGGTGTATCTGGGGTTGACCGGATAGACCGGACCTTTGAACGTGCCCTGCGACAGGTTGCGCCAGACTGTTGCCCCCACGCTGGCTGGCCGTGTTGAAGCGCCGATCACCGCCACCGAGGCCGGATCGAACAGTGAGTCGAGATTGCGTACGCTCATGGGAATGCTCCTGCAGTGGCTGCCGATGCATCCATCTTAAGGGACGACGTTTGCTGCTGGATGGTCTAAAGTGTCACAGTGCGCGCGATCTTGCGACAATCGGGGCGGTTGCTCCGCCGCACAACTCATTTAAAACCCGAAGGAGACTCTCATGCCCATTACCAAAGGATTCCGCGAGCTCGTTGACGAGGCGATGGAACAGGTCAAGACCTATTCGGTGGCAGCAGTCCGGGCCAGGCTGGCTGACCCCGGTGTGCAGATTGTCGATATCCGCGATGTGCGCGAACTCGAGCGCGAGGGCACGGTGCCGGGCGCCCTGCTGGCACCGCGCGGCATGCTCGAGTTCTGGGTCGATCCGGCCTCGCCTTATTTCAAACCGGTTTTTGGCGACGAAAGCCGGGAGTTCATCCTGTTCTGCGGCGCCGGCTGGCGCAGTGCACTGGCCACCAAGGCGCTGGCCGATATGGGCATGACCAATGTGGCGCACATCGACGGCGGCTTTACCGAGTGGGTGAAACAGGGCGCGCCGACCGAAACCCTGGAGGCGCACAAGAAGGCGCAAGCGGCGCAGCGTCAGTCCAGGGGCTGAGCCGCGCATGGCACTGGCCCTGTGCTTCTGAAGACGGGACGACGCGCACGGCTGTCCGCTGGTGCCATGTAGAGGGCGATCCGCTGTGATACCTGACGAATGTGCGCACTTGTGTCGCAGGCATAGGCAATGGGATGGTTGGGCGAACGGTCACGTAAGTCGGTGAAACCGTGTGAGGCGAGAAAAAACCCGCAAAGCCAATAAGCATGCGGGTTTTGAGGGGTTATTAGACGGTCCGACTTGACGACCTGGTACCACCAACAGGAATCGAACCTGTATCTAGCGCTTAGGAGGCACTCGTTCTGTCCATTGAACTATGGCGGCATTTTTCGGCAGTTTCGAAGAACTGGAATTGTATGCGCTGACACGGGTGAGCGGATCGAAGCGGGATCAGTCGAAAGGCACCGTAAAAATCAGGTCCACGGCGCTTTGCTGGCCGGCCTGCGCGCGCACGGTGAAGCGCTGCGACAGATCATAGAAAACATACAGGGTGCCCAGCGCACCGGAAATGCTGCGCTCGTAGGCGGCGTAAAAATTGCGTGAAAAGCGCTTGCCCAGTGTGATCGCGCTCTCTGTGGTGGTGCCAGTGGCGCTGCTGGAGGAACCGTGAAATGACAGCTCATCGAGTCCGAGCGAGGCGGCCAGCCCGCCCGACAGGCTGCCACTTTTGCTGCCCAGCAGCGCCAGCGCGGCATGCTGCAGCAGCGCGGCTTCGGCGCCGCCGGCAGCTGAAGGCCGGCCAACCACCAGCCATGACAGTTTTTCAGCGTCCGGCAATTCGGGCTGCGCGTACAGGCGCACGCGCGGCAGCAACGCCGTTCCGGTGATCTGCACCCCCACGCGCTGCGTCAGGTTGGGGCGAATGGCCAGAATGTCCAGCGCCGGGTTGTCGATGGGCCCGGTGAAGCGCAGCACGCCTTGCTCTACATCCAGACGCTGGCCGTAGGCGCGGTATTGTCCACCCGCAGTGTGCACCGTTCCTGTCAGGCGCGCCTCGCGCAGCGAATCGCCATAGAGCGCCAGTGTGCCGCGCACCCGGGTGTCAAGGCCCTTGCCCTGTATCTGCAAGTCGCGGCCCAGATCGATTTGTACGGCCAGCTTGACGGCTCGGGGGCTCTTGTCTGCTGCTGCACTGGCGGCCGGTGCGCTGGCTTCGGCCGGTGCCTTCTGCCCCGCAGCAGCTCCGTGGGCGCTGCGCACCACCACGTCGTCGCCCAATTGCGGCGTACCTTCGTCGGGGAGAATGAAGCGCGCCTGATCGACGACCAGTTTGCCGGTCAATTCGGTCTGATCGCCCTTGAGGCTGGCTTGCAGATCGCCCGACACGGTAAGTTGGCGGTCGGTGCGCAGGCTGGCGCGCAGCCGCTCCAGTGTGGCGCTGAGCGTTACTTGCGGGCGGCCTTCAATCCAGCCGGCTTCGCCCTGGGCCGTCAGCAGGCCGCCAGTGCCTTTGTCACCAGCGCCTTGCAAGGTGAACTCGTCGATGCGCATGCGCGTGCCGTCGAGCTGGGCGCGCAGGTGGCCGTTGCCAAACTCGATGCCATCGACAACCGAGCGCAAGGCCAGGTCGCTCGCTTGCAGGTCACCGGTCAGTTGCGGGGCGGTGCGCGTGCCGCCAATAACCACATCGGCCGCCAGCGAGCCGCGCAGGCGCCAGCCCGGTGGCGCCAGCACCGACCAGACGCCAATGCGCGGCAGTTGCGCATGCAACTGGCCATTGAGCGGTGCGCCCGCTGGCCAGAGCCAGCCCCCTGTTCCGGTCCCTGCAGGCGCGCGCGCCAGGCGCGTTTTGAGCTGGCCATCGGCGCTGCCCGCACGTTCGCTGTCCCAGCGCAGAGCCAGCGTTACGGCCGTGCCAACACTTTCCAGCGAAACCCGTGCCTGCCGCACGCCAGCAGCCACGCGCGCGGTCGTGCCCTGCGCGGTTTGAGCCTGCACCGTGATGTCACCACCGCTGCGCGCCAGGGTGGCCTTGAGTTGCAGGGTGTCGCCCAGCACAGCGTCCCATTCGCCATCAAACAGCAGGGTGCCGCCAAGGCCGGCGCCGGCCAACTGCGGGCCGCCCAGCAGTTCCATCCAGGCCATCGGCAAGCCGGTGAGTTTGCCAGCGGTGACTAGTTCTGCACCGCGCCAGTGAACCGGTTGCCAGGCGAGCGTGGCTTGCGCGGGTGCGATGACTGCCGATTTGGCGGATGGCGCGCTTAGCAAAGCCTCACCGGCACCACTTTCAAAGGCGCCGCCAGTGCGTGTTGGCGTCCACTTCAGCGGCACCGCGCCGCGCGTTTCCAGCCGCCATGCGCCAGCGCCCAGAGCAGGGTCTTCCACACTCACGCGGAGCTGCTTGATGAGGCCTTGCCAGGCAGACTCGGCGACTTTCGCGCCCACTGGCCTGCCGCGCCCGCCCTCGGCCGCCAGTTGCAGCGCGTAGCGGCGCTGATCGACTTCAATACGGCCTTGCGTGCTGAGTTGCGCCTGGTTCAGGCGGCCCGAGAGCGTGGCTTGCAGAGCGCGGATTTTCAGGAGGCCCGGGCTGGTGTTGGCCGCGCCGGGTGCCATGGTGCGCCAGTCAAGTGAAGGCACCTCCAGCCGCGCCTGCAGCGCCGGATCAAGCCAGCCACCTAGCCAACTGGCTGTGAGCTCGGCGCTGCCGCTGGCAGCAGCGCTTTGAAGTGTTACCGGCAGACCCGGCAGTTTTTGCAGCCAGCGCAAGGCCTGCGTGGCATCCCGGGCGCGCAGGCGGAAACTTCCGCTGCCGCTGGTTTTTCGCATTTCGCCTTGCAGTGTGGCAGCCAGCCCGGGAGCCGTCAGCGCCAGCTTGCCTTTGCCGCCCGGAGCAGCGGGATGGACTTCGAGTTGGCCCTTCAGCTCGGCATCATCGGTGCGCACGCGCAGGGTGGACAGCACCAGTGTGCCGCCTGCCTGCTGCGGGTTCCAGCTTCCGGTGGCACTGGCATCACGCAGAGTCAGTCGGCCCAAGGCGGCACTCTGCCGCGCGGGCGCTCTGGAAGCCGCTGCCTTCACGCTGGCGTCAAAATTTGTCGCCGCACCCTGGCTGTGCGCAGTGGCCTGGCCGTCGAGCAGCATCGGGGCGAGCTGCGTGTGCAGCAGCGCCGGGTTGAAGCGCTGCAGCGTGGCGCGCAAATTCCAGGCCGGTAACGCCCATTCGCCGCTGGCCAGCAGCTCTCCGTTGCCCAGCTGTGCCTTGAGGGTGCGAACGATGGCTGCGCCATTGCGCCACTCGCCCTGGGTGTCCAGCCGCTCAAGCGGGAGCTTTTGCTGGTCCCATGGGCCGGGTAGCCCATTGGCGAGTTGCAGTTGCAGCAACCAGCCGGGGCTGGCGGCCGACTTTGCTGTGCTGTCCAGCGGGCGCACACTGGCGCTACCGGTGAGCAGGGTTTGCGGTGCGCCCGGCCATAGTGCGGCGAGGTCCAACTCACGAAAGCTCACATCGGCTTGCGGCAAGGGTTGCGCGGCCCAGGGCGTGACGCGGGCGGTGGCGCTGGCGTGGGTCTGCTGCCTGGTTTTTGCGGTGTCGGCAGCGGACGGCGCGGCCATTTGCAGTTCGGCTTTGACCAGCAGCTCGGTGAGGGGGCCACTTGCCGTGGCGCGGAAAGCCAGCGGCACGGATGCCCGGCTGTCGGGCAGGGGAATTGCCAGGGCACCCGACAAGCTTGCCTCCAGCGTCAGCGGGCTGCGCGCCGTTACAGCGGCGCGGCCGCTGTAACGGCCGCCGGCCACCTGCGCACCGAGCAATTCAAGCTGATGCCGCAGGCCGTTGAATTCATAGCGCCCCGAAATACCCGAAGCCGCAAACGCGGCGGGCCCGGACCAGCGCAACTCGCCCACCGAAAACGCTTCAAGCACGACTGGCAATGGCAGACCCAGCGTAGCGGGTGGGCCTGCGGCGGGCGCGGCGGCAGGTGCGCGCAGGTCGTTCACGTGCACACTGGCGGCGCTCAGGCGGTCGAGTTTGAGCGTGCCCTGCAGCAGCGACCAGGGCTGCCAGGCCAGCCTGACATCGCGCGCATCGACGTACAAGCCGTTTTGCTGCCATGCCAGCCTGTCAATGTGGCCGCCCGCACGCAATGAGCCGGTGGCACGCTCGGCGCTCAGGGGCTGCGATTGCCCGATCCAGCCAAGCGCAGTGGCCAGTGAACCATCTGTGCCGGCCCACCACCACAGCGCAGTGAGCGCCATCAAGGCCAGCAGCAAAATGCCGCCCACCGCCCGCGCGGCGGCTTTCAGCCAGCGCCATGCCAGTTTTTCAGGCGCCGCGGCAGGCTCATCCCAAAGAGTGTTTGATGGGTCCATCAAAAGGCAAATCCCACGCTGACGTGCAGTCGCACCCGTTTGACCTTGACGCCATAGGCCAGGTCAATCTGCAAGGGACCGATCGGGCTTCGCCAGCGGACACCCGTGCCCACGCCGACGGAAAAGCGCAGGTCCTGCGGCTTGTCGGCCACCGCGCCGGCATCGACAAAGAAGGTGTTTTCCCATTCGCTAGGTCGGCCGTCGCGCAGGATCGGGCGCTGCCATTCGATGCTGCCAACGGCCATGTAGTGGCCAGGGCCTGTCACGCCATTGCCGAGCGCAATGCCGATATCGCGCAAGCCATAGCCGCGTACCGTGTTGTCGCCACCGGTGCGAAACAGCTGAGTGCCCGGGATGTGCGCGGTGTCTCTTGCCAGCACGGCACCGGCTTCGGCGCGCAGCGCAATGCGGCCGCGTTGCAGCGGCTCAACGCCCAGCCAGCGCCCCACGGCGCGGACAAAGGGCTGGCGGTCCTGCCCCAGCGTGGTGCCGCCCCCGAGCTCGAATCCGAGGCCGTGGCCCTTGTCGGGAAACGGCAGGCTGTCGAAGTAGCGGCCGGTCCAGACGTAGTCGGCCGTCAAGGCCGAGCCGTCGCCGGTGTCCGCCGTGGAATTGCCGGTCAGCCCCGCGCCGTGTACCGTGGACCTGTCGTACTGCAGGTACATGCCGCGGTCGATCCGGTCGCCGGTCTGCGTTCGGCCAAAGCGCAACCGCTGGGCCTGGGTGATCAGTTCACCGTCATCAAGGCGTTCCGCGCGGGCCAGGCCGACCCAGCGCCAGCTCCCTGCGTCGGGGATGGATGTCCACTCGGTTTGCGCAAAGGGCGATTTTTTGTCCAGTTGCAATTTGGTCGCTGCGCGCCAGTCAATACCGGGCACGCGATGGTGGGTATGTTCGATGGACGCGCGCGGTCCGCTGTCGGTGGTGATGCCCAGGCCGAACACTACTTTTTGCAGTTTGGCCTCGCGCAGTTGCACCTGCACCGGCGCGGCCAGCGGATCGCTGTCAGGATCAATAAAAATATAGGCTGAGTCGAAGTAGCCG